>CAMGTC010000045.1 GCA_946061765.1 uncultured Treponema sp. | reverse complement strand
ATTATAAACAAAAATCCGATTTTTTGGCTCCCAGTCACGGTTGCGTGATTCAAAATCGCAATAAGGCGCTACACGCTTTTTGTGGTATAGAAACTATTGAACTGCCGCTTCGCTCCTTCGCACCAACATTACGGAAAAGCGTTTATAATGCGGAAGTCCTGAATGACTAATAGAAAAAAACTAGATAAATTCAACAATATTATTTACAATACATTCGGGTGTTTATTCTATTTCAAAAAGAGGTATTTTATGAACAAAAAAGTAAAGTATTTATTATTTTTTGTGACTCTAACATCGCTTCTCTTTCTTTCATGTCAAATTGGTTTAGGTAAAGAAGTAGACCTAGAAGCCCCAACAATTACACTTACAAAAATGCAAAGTGGAACAGTAGAACTTCCTAGTGCAAAATTTGGAGGTGGAATTTACTGTGGAAAAAAAGTATCTTTTTTTGGAACCGCAACAGATAATGAAGGCGTAGATTCTGTATATGCAGAAATAAAATGGAGTAATGAAACAGAATACAAGCATTTTGCCGACGCCACACTTACAGGCGAAACTTTTCGGTTTGATTTAACTTTTGAACAAAACGGTACAGCATACATAAAATTTGTAGCCACAGATAAAGCAAAAAACTACAACGTAAATTCATCAAAAGTAGTAACATTACTTGTTGATGATCAAGCTCCAGTTGGAGAAGCCTGGTATATAGATCGCCACATAAACGGAATTACATACCCACTAAAAGATATAGAAGAACTTAAAAAAGTAGATTTTAATTCACAGGATAATAAAGATGTTGCACAAAATGTAGAATTTTCAATTTGTTCAGCATTTAAAGATGAAATGGGAATAAAACCAGGTTCAATTTCAATTCAAATTAAAAATGAAAAAAACGAACTAATTTGTACAATTCCAAACTCGTCTACAAACGATTATTCTCCAGTTTTCAAAATTACACATGACACTTTAGTCAAAGGAAATGCAACATTAGCTACAGGTAGACACTTTCTTCAAATCTGGTATAATGCCGAAGATATTGTAGAACTTCCAGATTCAAACAAAGCACAAGATGTTCAAGTACCATGTGGATGGTTTGTTTGGGAACCTGAAAGTGATAATCCTAAAATTACACAAAGTCCATTACCAGCTGAAAATACAGACGAAGTTTTAGTCAACGTAAAAGATACAGTTTATGCAACTTTGTTTGATGATGATGGGTTAAAAGAAGTTTTTTGTGCATTACTAAAATCCAGCGAATATAATCAAATAAAAGACAATCAAAATTTAGTAACAAACATACAAGAAATATTTAACCGTGTTCCAGAAGCAGAACGCTCATCAAGAGTAAAAAATTATACTCCAAGTTCAACAGAACGTGATGTTGTATTATCATTTACAGCACCAGATTCCCCACAAGGAATGTATTTGGTTTGTTATGTAAAAGATGTTTATGAAAAAACAACAACAAAAGTTCAATTAATAAATGTTACAGATGCTACAGCACCAATTTTGCACATTGCATCTCCAGCAAACAATTCCGTTCCAAATGTTACAATGAGTAGTGATTCAAAATCTGCAACAGTAACAATAGAAGGACAAACTCTAGACACATCTGGATGTACATATTTGGAATTCCTTTGGGTTCCAAATTCATTCGATACAGATAATAACAAAAAAGCAGAAAAAGCAAATGCGGTATTTAATTCAATTTCTTCTTCAGATTATGCACCGCAATCAGAAGATAATGCAAAACAGTCTTTATTAGAAAATTGAATAAAATTGTGGTCTGTAAAATTAGGACCAGAAGAAACTGCTGGTAATGGTTATAAAAAACAGTCATTTAATTTTGGTATAGATTTATTAAACGATTTTGGTACAGAAAAAAATGAAGAAAAATTCTTTGTTGTAAAAGTAACAAGAAAAGATGGCAAACAAACAATTCAGCAATATAAACTTTCAGCAGATAACTTGCCACCTGTAATAAAATCAATTACGCCAGAAGCAAAAACTCAAATTGTAGAATCAAATAAAGATTATGTATTGGAATTTTATGCAGAAAAAACAAATGGAGTTGCAATTGATACATCAAAATATAAAATCTATCAAAATGAGGACGGCACAAAAACACCTTTACAAGGCAAATTTGATAAGACATACAAATATACAATTCCTAAAACAACTTTGGAAGAATGGGAAATAAAAACAGAAAAACCTGTATTTATTTTTGAAGCAGCAGATATTTTTGGAAATTCAGTTTCAAGCCAATATACATTAATTATAAATAACTTGCCACAGTTAAAAAGTATAACTTCTCCAGCGCCACAGAATTGTAAACTTGGACAGCCAATTCAAATAAATGCAAACTTTTCAAGTGCAATTACACTTACTGATGACGAATTAAAAGATTCTTATATACTTCTTACAAATATCAAAAATGGTTCATCAGAAAAAGAGTGTAAAGCTAAATACAAATCTGGTGCTGGTTCTCAAACAATAATATTTGAATACATTCCTGAAGAAGGCGATTACACCGATACAGATATAAATGTTGGGGTAAAATATGAGTACGACACAGAAACCACTTGTGCTAAAAATTTAATTAAGAATTGTGCTAAATTAAAAGATGGTGAAAATGTGCACCTAAATACTTTGTTATCATCAAGTGTTTTAAATGGAAAACAAATAAAAGTAGATGCAGTTTCTCCTAAAGTATCTTCAATTTTTGTGTCAGCAGACAAAGAATATTTAAAAGCTGGAGAAACAGTAACAGTAAATGTCACCTTTACAGAACCAATTCTTGTACAGGGAAGTCCTACATTAATATTAAAAGTAGATTCTGAAGATTTTGAATTAAATCTTGAAAGTTCAACTTCAGATACAATTACTTTTAAAGGAACTGTAACAACAGGTCTTAATGGTAAAATATTATATAGTGATAATTGTATTACAGAAGAAAATATAATTACTGATAGGTATGGAAATTCTTTGGATATTTCAAGTATTAATTCGGATACTACAAAATATTACGTTGATACTGAAAAGCCAAAATCTCCAAGATTAACTGATGCTTCTGGAAACGATATTTCATCTGGAGAAAAAAATAATGTTGTTTCTTTCAAAATAAATAAACAGGAAAATGATGATATTGTAAAATTTGAGTATTCTCTTGACGGTGGTACTTCTTGGACAGAAGCTGTCGAAGGTAGGTTATATGAAATTAAGCAAGATGCTAACTTGTGTGCAAGAGTTACAGACAGAGCTGGAAACATTTCTGATTCTTCTTCTCCAATACAGTTAAAAATAGATGGTTTCCCAGATTTTATAGTTGAATGTACAAATACAGATGGATTTTATGATGTTGGACAACAAATAAACTTTAAGGTAACTTTTGACAAACCTGTTAAGATTGAATCAAATAATGCTAACCTTACAATTGGTACAAATCAAGATGGTACACCTCGTTCTATAACTACAATGCCCCCATACTCTGGTGAAACTTCAGAGGTGTTTTTTACTTATATAGTAAAACAAGGTGATGAATTTACAATCGATGTAACATATGTTGATTTTGGAGAATCAATAGAAAATAGGTTAGGTTTTACACAAGATGGAAAACAACCCAAAAATGCGTGTGTTCGTTCTGGTGTAAGATGTGATACTCTTGCTCCAACAGCAACAATGATTCCTGGAACTAAAGATGGGAGTTCTGTAAAATATACAATTAATGGAAATAATGTTTACTCACAAGGAAACAAAATTCAAATTACATTCAGTGAACCAGTTCAAAAAGGACGTGGAAACATTATCTTACGCCAAACTGCAGGCTGGGCAATTCCACCTGTGTTAACAGCAGAAGAATTTAATACAATTTGTAACCAATTAAATGATACTCAAAAAAATATTTTGGCATTAAGAAATCCTGATGGAACATTAATGGAAGATGTTGAAGATAATAAACTATATGTTGCATATAGAAATAATAAATATCATGGAACAGGTCAATATGTTGGACCATACAAAAAATCTATGCATGGCGTAGCAGATGATGGAACTCCAGATATTTCTCCAAAATTTGTTTTAGATTTTGATCTTGATATTTGGAATGATTCTAGTTCTAAAGCTTTTGGTAAAACTTATAATGAATATACTGTTGATCAAACATTTTATGCAAAAACCGAAGATGAAATAAATAAATTATTAAAAGAAGATAAAGATAGAATATATTCAGCTTATCCTAGTAATAAAGATTTAATAACTCCTAAAACACCAACGGACAAAACAATCTCTGTTAAAGATATTCGTGATGCGTTAGAATCTGCTGGTTATCACAAAAGAACTTTAGATGTAACATCTCCTTTGGTGACAGTGGAAGGATCTATTGTTACAGTTGACTTCCCAGCTGGTCTTACAGGTGATGTAAATTTGCCTCTTGGTCGTGAATGGGAACTTATTTTTGAAGATGGAACTTTCTTAGATATGTCTGGTAAGAAATTTAACTCTACGGAAAAAGATTCACGTGGCAATGCAGGTCTAATAAAGGTAAATAGTAATGACTCTTTCTATTCAGACAAAGTTGCTACACCTGTTATTCGTGTGGACCGTTATAGCTACGGTCTTGGAATTAAGCAAAGCGATAATAGCGGAAATTTAACAGAACATATTAAGAATGATAAAGTTGAACCAACTGGTTATGTACGTGTTCGCATTGATTGTGAAACAAAAGATGCAAAAATTAAATATCTAGTTAAGGGTGAAAGTAAAGGCTCAGATAAAGCTACTACTGAAAAAAAGATTATTGGTGATACAGAACAAACAACCTCTTATATTTCATCAACTTCAGTTACAAAACCTTCTGAACAAGATATTAAAAATGTTCCTGACCAAAATTCTTCCGGAGTTGTTTTTGCAGTAGGTTCTGGTTCATATAAAGAATCTTATAAAGGAATTATCGGTGCTGTAGCATCAAAAGATTTCAATAAATCAGATGTTTCAGCTATAGGTACAGAAGGTGTGTTCCAAACTGTTGTACAATTTGTGAACCCAACAACCGGGGGAGAAGCAGAAGGTTGTCAAAGCTATGGTAAAACAGATTGGTCAATACGAGGTACTACATCACAAGGAAATGAACCTTCAATTTCGCCTTTTCCTCTAAGGGACAGTCTAAATGGTTCTCCATATTTACGAATTACATATAGAGATGATAAATATAAAAACTTAAATAATGACGCTTGCGATTATTATTGGGTAAGTTATGAAATTCTTGTTGAATCTTCTTTCTCTGGGCATGGTTGGGCTCGTAATTGGCGTTATTTCTATAACTGGGCTAAAAACTGGGGGTTAATGGAACCTGGAGAGTTGACAGTATGTACTGGTATGAAAAACTGGGAATAGTGTTGGGGAGGCAAGAAAATTATGAAAAAAATAAACAAAATAATTCAAACAATTTTTAGTATTTTTACATTGGCAATTCTTTCTTCTTGTCAAATTGGGCTTGGAGATGCAATTGACTTACAAGCTCCAGTAGTTGTTCTTACTTCCCACAAGGATAATGACTATGTTGGTCAAACTTTTAGACTTGCTGGATACGCAACAGATAATGAAAAAGTAAAAAGCATTACAATAGATTTTGACGAAGCTGACATTCACTATAAATGGGAAAATAGTACATGGCAAAAGAAAACTTCATATATAAATTGGACAGCTTTAACAGCAGATGAATGTACTTGTACTGTAAACAACACAACTGTAAATTGGGAAGTAACAGTAAATACAACAGAAGCAAAAGTTGGAATGCAAAGTTCTACTTACAGTTATTCAATTGTTGCTCAAGATCAAAATGGAAACTCTGGAAAAACTTCAAAAATAGAAGGTTCACTTGTTGTAGATCAAAATACACCAGATATTAAACTTAATTCACCAACTTTGTTTGCTACAAATAAAGATATTCAAGAAAAAATTGATTCGTTTGAGTTAAGAGATGGTTCAGTTCTGTCTCAATTGTTTAATGGAACATTAGTTTTTGAAGGTCGGCAAGATTTTGCAGCAGCATTCAAAGAATTCAGACTTGAACTTGATGATGGTACAGAAGATTCCAATATTGTAGATTCTTACAATTTTAACAAACCAATAAATTCTGTTACAACAGAAAATATTTCAAATGCATATCCATTTGGAAGAAAAACATTATATTATTCAAAAACTCTAAAAGTAGGGCAAGACGGTATTCAAGATTTACGCACTTGGACCGTTTCAATAAAACCAGAAGATTGGATTTCTTCAGAATTAAACGCTGCTCTACAATCAGGAAAACATCAAATTCGTCTTGTAGCAACAAGTGTAAGTAATTCAGATGCTTGGCAAAGAAAAATCCTAGGATATTTTACATGGTATCCAGAAGCAGATAATCCTTGGATAACTTTATATTCAGGAAGCGAATCTTTAGAAACAGCATCTAGTGACCAAACATATCCTTCTACAAAAATCTTTGGTGTTGTTCAAGATGATGACGGAATTGAATCTCTTACATATTCATTAGAAAAACAAAATGCAGATGCTTCTTGGTCTAGCATAAAATCAAATGAAACTTTAACACTTACAGAAAACAAAGCCAAAAATTCACAATTGAGCATAGAAGCTCCAACAGAATCTGCAATTTATAAATTATCAGTAAATGTAAAAGACATTTATGGTAAAACAGATTCGGTCGTTAAATATTTTAATGTATTAGATGTTCAACCACCAAAAATAATTTTAACTTCTCCTACAGAATCAACAACTGTATTCTCTGCTGGCGGCACAGCAATAAAATTTGAAGGAACAATTTCTGATGATGCAAAAATAAAATCAATAAAAATTGTACATTTAAATCCTGCTGCAACAAATCCTTTGGATAATAAATTAAAATTCATAAATCCTGCAGAACAAAATTGGCAAAAAACAAGTGATTCTGATGGAAACCTTATATTTGATGTTGAAATTCCAAAAGAAAATTATGACTCTACTACAAAAATATTCTCTTATGAAGTAAACAAATCTTTTGATTTATTTGCAGACCTAAAAATTGGCGCAGATAAACCATTAATTACACAAGATTTTATAATTCTTGCAGTTGATAAATCAGGTGGTGCAACAACTTTACCAATTTCTGTTATAGGCGATTCAGAATCACCAAAATTAACAATTACAGAAATTGAACTTTTTGATGATTCTAACAGAAGTATAACAAAAAAGAACTTTGCCAATGCTGATATTGTAGAATTACCTCCAATAAAAGATGGGTATAGTGCAAAAATTTGTGGAACATGGAGTGATAATTCTACAACAAAATGGAATGATTGTTCAAAAATTAATAAGATTGAAGTTGAGTGGTTAACAGCAGAATTTTCAAATGTAATAATGAATAGTGATGGAACTTGGGAGGTTTCTGTAAATAAAGATACCGTTCCTCCTTCTGGTTCGGCTGGTTCAATAATTGCGACTCTAAAAGATTATGCTAATAACTCATCTACAACATCGCAGTCTGTTATGATAGAACGAGCTCAAATTGGGCTTGACAGTATAACTTGTGAAAATTATGACGGGTCTTATACTGTGGGACAGAATATTTTAATTAATTTAGAGTTTACAAAAGGCGCAACTTTTGAAGCTGGAACTCCTTCATTAAAATTAAATAATGGACAATATGCATTATATTATGAAACTGAAAAAATAAAAAATGGAATGTCAAAAATTCAGTTTAAATATACAATTTCAGCTGATGATACAAACTGTTTGCTTGATGTTGAATCTATAGAAGGTGATTGTAAGTGGAAAGATACCAATACAGATGCATATTTTTCAATTGATAATTTTGATAAGATTCCGAAATTGTCTTCAAGAAAAATTAAAGTTGATACTACAAGTCCCAAAATTGATAGAATAGAGTGTATTACTGCACCTGGCACTTATAAAAAAGAATCAATTTTGACATTTAAAATTATTTTTGATGAAGATGTAGATATTGATAATCCAAAAGAAATAAAACTTCAGTTTGATGGTAATATCTTAAACTCAGATAGTTTTGAAACTACACAAGTTGGACCTAATACATTATTCTCAAAATATACAATTAACTCGAATGACGATACAACTAGCCTTAAAATTACAGGAATAACTAATACTACAGTAAAAGATTCTGCAGGAAATTCCGTGGAACTTTCTTTACTAGAAGGTCTAGCAACAGATTTTTTAAATATTAAGATTGATACAATAAAGCCTGTAAATCCAACAATAACTTTAAAAGATAAGTTGACTAACGAAATTTGTAATGTGAACGAAGGTGACGTTTTAATAGACGAAAATGCTGGTTTTTCAATTAACATATCTTCAAGTTCATCCGTAGACGGTGATACGCTTTATTATTCTTTTGATGAAGGTTCATCTTGGAAAACTCATAATCCAAACAATGGTGATTTTACAGATAATGATACTTTTAATAAAAATGGAACTCATAGAATATGGGCTTATCAAGAAGATGAAGCTGGTAATAGAAGTCAGACTGTAAAATCTCCTACTTTTATAATTAATCGTGGCGCTTTAATTAGACGAATTACAGCAGAACAATCTAGTGGTACCTATGTTGTTGGTGATACGATTAAAGGATATATTGAATTTAGAGACCAAGTTGAATATAGCGATTTAAAAGTACAATTAAACGTGGTAGGTTCATCTCCTATTAGCCTTTCTGCTTTAAATAATGAATATAAATCAGAATTTGAGTACACTATACAAGAAGGTCATAAGTTAAATGATGGCGAAACATTCCTTGAAGTAAAAGAATTTGTAGGGAATGTAACATATAGAGGTCAGTCTAAAACTCTTTTAGTTACTGACGATATAAAACTTTCAAAAAGTCGCGAAATTGAAATTGAAACCGTAAAACCTGTTATTCAATCTGCAAAATTATTAAATTCGGATAGTCTTCAAATTGAGTCTAGTAAAAGTTGTTTAAAAGGTTCGGGTAATATTGAATTAGAAATTTCTGAAAGTGATTTCTTTATTCCAACTGTTCTTACAGAGTCAGAATATAATGATATTTTGGTAAAAATACCTACATTGGAAGAATATTACAAACCTGGCTTAAACGGTGCTACTAAAAACAATGATAATACATTAACTCCAGATACAACAAAGAAATACATTTTAGATTTTGAAATAAACAATGATGGTTCAGTACCAAATACTCAGTCTAACGCGTATTCTCTCAAAAATTTAAAAGAATTATTCATAAGTAAAGGCTTAAACAAAGTTTCTATTCCAATTTATGCCAGTGCTGTTTCTGTAACAGGATCCTCTATTATTGTAGATCTTACAGGTGAGTATAAGCTCCCTGTAAAAGGTGCCGAATATTCAATAACAATCCCAGCTGGTGCTGTAAAAGATTCTGTTGGCAATACTAATGTTGAATATGAAGATAAGTTATTAGCTCCAGGGGTAGAAAAACCAGAAATAAGAATTCAAAAGAAAGATTATAAAATTTCTTGGAAAGATAATAAAGTAACTACACAAAACGCAAATGTAGAAATGCCAGAAACCGCAAGCATGAAAATTAGTTGTAGAACTCCTAGTGCAACTATAAAATATTTTGCAAATCTTAAAGAAAGTGATGAAGTACAAGTCAATGATGTTGTTTATCATAACACAAAAACTTCTGATGCTACTGTTCAAGAACCAACAAATTCATATGAACAAAATACAGAAGTTACTATAGGAAGTGAAATTTCAACAGGTAATGGGAAAACAAAGTTTGATAATGCAAAAGGTTTGAAAATTGCAATTGCAGCACAATCGCAAAAGAATTCTAAAACTTCTCATTCTTATGAATATGCCGCTCGTACTGTATTAAAATTTGAAATTAGCAGTGGTGATGGGTATGATGATGGACAGGGGAATGCAGAAACAGAAATTTCCGAAAATGGAAAAAAGTTAATGATAGAAGATCTTCAGATTTGGGTAACTGGTGGAGACTCTCCTTCTGGTGGTAATTCAATAGAACCTTTTCCTATGTCTTGGGGAGATTTTTCTAAATTTAAACTTATGAAATATGATTCTGGTAAAGAGAGTGGTAAAGTAAGAGGTAAATGGTATTGGATTACTTGGGACTTAAGTGCACCTGCTTATCATGGTTTTGTTGCTGGAGATGTTCCTGCTGAGGCCCAAGAAGCAGGACCAACAACATATTATGCGGGAGAATGTTCTTGGAATCCGTTAAAATCATATTATATTCTTTATCCAGGAGAAACATTGCGAATGCAACTTGCTTCTGGGCATAATGATGGTGGTAAAGCAAAATATTTCTTCCGTCTTAAAAACAAAGTTACAAGATAGTTTGAACAAGGTGAAACCGAATAATCATTCTTCAATTTCACTCAGTTAAACGTCTATGCATAAAAAGAAGAAGCCCCAAAAGTTATTTTCAACTTTTGGGGCTTCTTCTTTACCTTCAGCAAAAGCTTTTCTTGTAATATCTCTATCGTGTAGCCCGGCCCGCCAGTTTCTTACTATGCAAAAACTGGGTAAGGTGGCTCAAGCCACCGACGGGCACGCCCAAATTGTTGCTAAAATGTTTAATTTCGGTAAAAATTGACGGTTAGAATGTTTTATTTTCGTGAAAAATTATACTTCTAAATGTTTTATTTTCGGTATATAATTTACTTATGGTTACTTTTAAGCGGAAATTTTACAATGAAATGCTGGAATGGAAGAAGACTTCTAACGGAACTTCTGCACTTATGATTGACGGTGCACGACGTGTCGGTAAGTCTACCATTGCGGTAGAATTTGCAAGAAATGAATATGATGATTATCTTCTTATTGATTTTGTAAATGCCTCCAAAGATATAAAAGACAATTTCGAGAATCTCGGAAATATGGATGTGTTTTTCCGTAATCTTTTTCTTTTTGCTGGCAAGGGGCTAAAATCAAATAATTCTGTTATTATCTTTGATGAAGTTCAAAAGTTCCCTCGTGCACGAGAGGCAATTAAATATCTTGTAAAAGACGGTCGCTATCATTACATTGAGACAGGTTCTCTCATCAGTATAAAAAAGAAAAGCCAGGAAATTGTAATCCCTTCGGAAGAAGATAAACGAAAAATGTATCCTATGGATTTTGAAGAATTTCTTTGGGCAACTGGGGACAATGTGACTGCTCCTTTTATAAAAGAATGTTTTGAAAAAAGGATTCCCGCAGGAGATAAAATTCACAGAAAGATAATGTCAACTTTCCGGACTTATTTTGCAATTGGAGGAATGCCTCAGGTTGTGGATGCTTATGTCCAGGGAAAGACTTACCAGGAAATTGATATGGTAAAGAGGAATATTCTTGCACTGTATGAAGAAGACCTTGGAAAATATGATGATGAAAATAATGAAAAAGCATCTGCAATTTTTAAGGCTATCCCGGAACAACTTTCTAATCATAATTCAAAATTTAAGTTTTCTGGTATAGATGAGAATGCCCGTTTTAGAAATTATGTATATTCTGTCAAATGTATTGCTGAGTCAATGATTGGAAATTATTGCCGGAATGTAACGAATCCTCAGATTACTCTTGATTTATATGCAGAGTCAGATAACTTCAAGCTTTTTATGGGTGATACAGGTCTTCTAATTACTCAGATTCTAAGAACTTCAAATATTGTTCAGGAAGATTTGTACAGAAAAATCATTACAGGACATTTAGGAACTAATCTTGGAATGGTTTTTGAAAACATGGTGGCACAGATGCTTAGAGCAAGAGGGTATGAACTTTTCTTCCACGAGTATTACTACACTCCAAAGGGAAAGAAAACCGAACAAAAATATGAAGTCGATTTTTTGATTGTAAAAGATGGCCATCTCTGCCCCATAGAAGTTAAGTCATCCGCTTACAAAAATCATGAATCTTTTGACTATTATGTCGAAAAATACAAGCCTAAGAAGCATGAGCGTTTTATTATTTATACAAAAGATTTAGTGCAGGATAATGATATTACATTTTTGCCTGTTTACATGACTATGTGCTTGTAAAAGTTAATAACCCATGGGTCAGCTTGCAAAACAATCAGCTGTCTTATACACTCCATGGTGATTACATTTAGCATCAAAGTGTGGATTGAGCTGTCCCTTTACAAAAAAATATCTCGGAGCTTATTATGGATTACAGTTATATCTTAAACACATCACTTCCGCAGAAAGAAAAACTACTTCATTTTGGATTTTCAGAAGTCGGTGCCAGTCTTGTACTTAAGAAAGAAATTGCTGGCGGCCAGTTTTATGCAGAAATCAAGCTTTCAGAAAAAACGCTGGCAGCTGAAGTTTATGAAACTTCGACAAATGAAAAGTATGTACTATTTAACGTTGCTTCTGCACAGGGGACTTTTGTTGGACAGATTCGTAGTGAAGTTCAGGATTTGATTGAAGCAATTCGTGCAGAATGCTTTATCAGCCAGGATATCAAAGAAAAGTATGTTAATTTTCTCCATTCATATTTTAATACTCCGGGTGATAATCCATGGGCGGAAGAACCGGATGACAGCAGTACAGTTTACCGTTGTCCTAACAACAAGTGGTTCGCTCTCATAATGCAAATCAAATTTAAGAATCTTGGATTTGAAAGTGATGAACCTGTCTGGGTCGTAAATTTAAAAGCTGAAAACGTGGAAGCAATCTCAGATAAAAAATCAATTTTTCCCGCATATCACATGAACAAAAAATATTGGATTACAGTTCTGCTTACGGCGGTTACAGATTTTGAAAAACTTTGCGAGCTCACAAAAAAGAGTTTTGCACTTGTTCAAAAATAGATATTAACGCTTTAAAATCAGTGGTACAAGACAGTTTTTGATTTACTGTAATCAGCATGGGCTTTATAAAGTAATATGATTATGTAAAACTTGCTTTTGAAAACATCACATGCCCGATAATCTGTCCGTCTTTCTCCATAATACTGTGATAAATCAAAGTTGCAACCACCATACACCGATAGTTTATAATTAAAGGAGCTTTATAAGGTATCAATACGACCGTTCAAGGCACACTTCGCTCAAGGCCTTGACTCGCTCGTTTTCAGGGGTTATATTAACCCCTGAATGATTTTGCGTACATCTGGTACAACCAGAACCGCACGCATACATACAACAATCACAAAACACCTTATGAAGTTCGCTTTGCAGCATAATAATCGGTTGCAGTAAAATAAAAAAGTGTCACTAATTGGGGTAGCGATGTGAAGTGCGCGAAGCGGCCACCACAACGGAGCGAAACGTAT
>CAMGTC010000044.1 GCA_946061765.1 uncultured Treponema sp. | reverse complement strand
GCAGCCACAAAAAGAGCCTTTTTGAACCACGCCCCGCTCCTTCGCACCAACATTAGGGAAAATCGTTTATAATACGGAAGCCCTGTCCCATTTTTTTTCTATTTGCTGACCAATTCTTTTAAATATGTTACCTTTGAATAAAAGGAATAATCATGAATTACATTTATAATAATGAAGAAGAAAAAAATAAAATGCTGGAACGCTTTTGCCGCTATGTAAAAATATGGTCAGAAAGTGATTCTAATGCAGCAGAAAAAGGAATTTTTCCTTCAAGCGAATGCCAGTGGGATTTTGCAAGAATTCTAGAAAATGAAATAAAGAATTTAGGTATTAAAGATGTTTGCCTGGACGAAAACTGCTATTTAATTGCTAAAATTCCATCCAGAATAGAAAAGGAAAAAGAATCTATTCCTACAATTCTCTTGATGGCTCATATTGATACTGTTGATGAAGTTACTGGTAAAAATGTAAATCCAGTCATAATTAAAGAAGGTCAGGATACAATTGTAAAATCTGACGGAACAACTCTTTTAGGTGCTGATGACAAAGCCGGAGTTACAGCAATTATGTCGACACTAGCCTATTTGCAGGAGCACAAAGAAATTAAACACGGTCCGATTGAAATTATGTTCAGTCCGGATGAAGAAACTGGACATGGAATGGATAAAGTTCCCCTTGAAAAACTAAATGCTGACTTTGCAATTACTGTTGATGGCGGTGATATTGGTGAACTTGAAAGTGAGTGTTTTAACGCTTTTGCCGCAAGTGTAAAATTTACAGGGAAAGCCTGTCATACCGGAAATGCAAAAGCCGAAGGTATGATAAACGCAGCAACTCTTGCTTCTAATTTTGTAGCAGGTCTTCCACACGAAAAATCACCAGAATGCAGTCAGGGTTACCAGGGTTTTATTTCACCTATGGAAATTACAGCTTCAATAGAAAGTTCTGAAATTCAATTATTATTAAGAGCTTTTACCATGGAAGAAATTGAAGAAGAAAAGAAAATTATCCAAGATAAAGCAAATGAAGTAATAAAACAATTCGGTGGAAATGTAGAAGTTACATTTAAACAGCAATATCTTAATATGAAAGATAAAATGAATGAGCATCCTGAAGTTATGCAAACTTTAAGAAAGGCATTTAAGGATTGCGATGTTGAAATAAAGGAAGTTCCAATCCGCGGAGGTACTGATGGCTCCCGTCTTACAGAAATGGGAATTCCAACTCCAAACATTTTTACTGGGGCCCATGAATTTCATTCACGCAAAGAATGGCTTTCTCTTAATCAGATGGCAAAAGCTGCCGATATATTACTAAATATTGTTACAAAATAAGGTGTGGGAATAATGTACGAGTATTTAATTGAAGGCGGATATCCAATTTCTGGAAAGGTTACTGCCAGCGGAAATAAAAATGCTGCTCTTCCTTGTATTGCAGCAAGTCTTTTAACAAGTGAACCTGTAATTCTTCATAATATTCCTGAGATTAGAGATACAAACGTTATGTTTGAAATTTTAAAATCTCTGGGAGCTCAAGTTGAACAGTTAAGTAAAAACAACTGGAAAATCCAATGTAAAGACATTAAAGACTGCG
This sequence comes from uncultured Treponema sp., assembly GCA_946061765.1. Taxonomy (GTDB): domain Bacteria; phylum Spirochaetota; class Spirochaetia; order Treponematales; family Treponemataceae; genus Treponema_D. The sequence goes on along the minus strand of CAMGTC010000044.1, from coordinate 11,877 downwards.
AAATTCCAAGTGAATTAACAAAAAAAGTAAGAGGTTCTATTGTTTTTGCCGGACCACTTATTGCAAGAAATGGAAAATGCAACATGAATCCTCCGGGAGGAGATGTAATTGGACGGCGTAGAGTTGACACTCACTTTCTGGCTTTTAAAGAACTGGGTGTAAACATTCATGTAAACGGACATTTTAGTTTTACTGCAAATAAACTTGTAGGAAGCGATATATTTTTGGACGAAGCTTCGGTAACAGGTACAGAAAATGCAATTATGGCTGCAGTAATGGCAGAAGGAACCACTTACATTTCAAATGCGGCCAGTGAACCTCATGTTCAGGATTTGTGCAAAATGTTGAATATGATGGGTGCAAAAATTTCAGGAATTGGTTCTAACAAGATAATTATTGACGGTGTAAAAAAATTACACGGTTGTGAATATACAATTGGACCTGATTATATTGAAATTGGTTCTTACATTGGAATGGCAGCAGCAACAAAGGGACAGATTACAATTAAAGGAATCAGACCAGAAGAAATGAGACCTTTAAAATATTCTTTTAGCAAACTGGGTATTAGCTGGAGAATTGATGGAGATGAATTAACGGTTCCAAATACTCAGGAATTAAAGGTAAATGCAGATTTGGGTAATGCTATTCCTAAAATTGATGATATGCCTTGGCCTGGATTTCCTGCAGATTTAACTTCGATTATGACTGTAGTGGCAACTCAGGTTGAAGGAACTGTCTTAATTTTTGAAAAAATGTTTGAAAGCAGAATGTTCTTTGTTGATAAATTGATTTCTATGGGAGCAAGAATTACTTTATGCGATCCACATAGAGCAGTTGTAAGCGGACCTTGTATGCTTCACGGAGATCATTTAGTTTCGCCAGATATTAGAGCTGGTATGGCTATGGTAATTGCGGCTATGTGCGCTCATGGGGAAAGCAGAATAAGTAACGTATATCAGATTGAAAGAGGATACGAAGACTTAGTTTCTACTCTTCAAGATTTAGGTGCCCATATCAAAAAAGTTGAAATTGATTAGTTTTTTAGTCAAATTAAGGCCTAAACACAAACAAGGCCCTGATTATGAAATAATTCCAGAATGTTTTTTAGATTTTTATCCTGACTGATTTTTTCGAGAGTTTGACTGCGTACAGGTAAAGAAACTTTTGGGCTAAGATTATTCAAAATCAGGGCTAAATCTTCTAGATTTACAGAACCTATTTGATTTTTAGAAATTGAATATTCTTCCTGTAAATAAAACCAGCTTAATATTTGACCGGAAATTACAGGATTACTTGCAATCCAATATAATCCCTTTAATTCTATTTGACTTGGATTTTGTTTTTCCTTAAAAAGTTTTGAATTTTTTTCTTCATAAAGATTTATATAATTTTCTATATAGTCTTTTGGAATTTTTGGAGCAGGAAGAGGAAAATCAAACCATTTTTGAACTTTTGTATTTAATCCCTGACCATGCATCCAGGCATTTAAAGCCGTTTCCAGACCTTTTCCAAATTTTTCAAAATACTCTTCGCCTTTAAAATGCAGATTATTTTGAGCAAACATAGATTGAGAATCATTCAGGTTTACTTTTGGCTCAATAGGATTTAGATCCTTTTGAAGTCCGTTTTTCCAGTCTGTGTAGACTTTAGAATTTCTTGTAAGTACAAATTTATGCCAGAAGGCGGAATCTAAAAGCCCTGCCTGAAATAATTGTCTTAATGTTTCCATTGAATCTATAATTGACTGATCACTGTCATTCCAAAAACCATAAATCATATAGGCATGAACTAAAATTCCCGCTTCTTTAAAAGCTGCACAGGCATTAACTATTGATTCTATATTGGTTCCTTTATTGATATTTTTTAAACCGGAACCTGTAGCAACTTCCAGACCAGCACTAACTGCTGCAAATCCACCGGCGCTTAAAAAGGCAGCAAGGTCTTTTGTAAAAGTTTTTTCGAATCTGATATTTCCCCAATAGTATAAAGGCGGAGTTTTTGTATTCTGTAAATTAAGAAGGGCAAATTCTTTTAACATAAGGGGTGGTAAAGCTTCGTCTACAAAATGAATTCCATAAATATTTTTTTCTTGAGAAGTTTTTACCAGAGACTGATAAAGTTCTTTAACTGCAACAGGTCTGTAAGCACAAACATAATCTAACTGGGTATCGCAAAATGCACACTTATGCCAGTAACAACCGTGAGCAAGATAGGCTTTTATCCATGCTCCGTCGGTCCAGAGTCTGTGCATTGGATTTATGTCATCACTAACTCGTGGATAAATAGAAAAATCAATATCACTATAGTCAGGGCAAATTTTACTTGTAAAGTCATCTTCGATTTTTTGAATTTCTTTATTTTCCCACTCTGGTTCAATAACTTTTACACCTGACTTATCTTTTACAAATTGTCGGAGTTTATAAATACTTTTAGAGGAAAGCTGATTTTGATTAATGTAGTGATAATAAGAACCATATCCACGGTCATAACTTATTATATCTGTAAAATCTGCAAGCTCCTGGGACTTTGCATTTCTTAATTCTGTATTTACAAATCCTCCGCCAATAGAAATTATTACCTGGTCTTTATAGAGTTTTTTAAAATATCTTGCTGTGTAAAGGGCTGGAAGTAAAGTTCCTGCAAATGGAATTGAAATACAAATAAGTACTTTTGAATGGCCCGCCTGCGAGCTTTCTTGCCTTAGGGATTGTCGCGGAAAGACCGGAGCTTGCGAGGACTTGGAGCAAAAGCCCGACGGCAGCTGGCTGCCGGAAGGCCCAAATAAAGAATCTAAAACTGGCTGATAAAAATACTTCATTATTGGAGAATCCAGTTCTTTTTGAATCTGACTGAATGAGCGTTCATCAACGGCAAGAGATTCTGCATAACGGATAAGGCTGAAATTTTTATCAAAAGCAACATTAATATAATCTGATAAATCTGCAAGCGAAAGACTGGCAAGTATTTTTACATCGTCAACACTAATTTCGTGATTTAAATTTTCCATGTAGGAAAGCATTCTGTTACCGCGGGGTGCAAAAGGCGAATATAAAAATTCATGCTGTTTTTCCCTCTGAGCTCCGGAACACAAAATCTGATTTATAAAATCTATCCAGTTTATCCAGTTTTCTTTTGTTGAAATATAGCGACGTAAATTAAATGCTGTTGCCTGGTCGCCGTTTTTTTCTGCCTGTAGAGCAATTTTTAGAGCTTTGTCCTGGGAAAGTTCAAAAAGTCTAGTAAGCCCCTGACAGCTGAATATTGAATAATAAAGTTTTATGTTAAGGTCTTGCCAGAGAGTCTGATATCCTTGACTTTTAAAAAAAGAAGAAAGATAGGCACCTGAAGGATATGGTGAATTCAGCTGAACTAAGGGTGGTGTGATAATTAAGACCTGCATAAAATCATTATAGCTTGAGATTAATTATCTATCCACAGATTAACAATATTAAAGACATTTTTTTAAGTTCAGAAATAAAATAGTAGGACAAATGTCGAGTTTTGAATTATTATTTTTTAGGGTGGCTTTTTGCTTCGCAAAAACCAGGCTTTTCAGGGTTACGCTATCGCTTCATTCCATCGCTCCGCTTCGGAACTGGCTTCGCCAGCCCTTACAATCCTTGCCACGATTTGTAAATCAATTACTCGAAATTGAACCTAGTATTTTCATTATTGCATAAAAGATTTTGTGAAAGATAGTGCAAGATTAACATTTAAAAACAGAAGATTTACGGTGTATAATTATATAGTTTGAATTTATTATAAAGTAAAAAAGGAGGACTTTTATGGATATTGAAAAAGTACTTAAAGCCTTGAAACAAATGAAAGTTTCTTGCGCAGCAACTCAGTTGGAAGAACTTGGATATGCTATCGATGTTCTTGAAAAAATAAAAAAAGCTGGTGTCAAAGACCCATTAAATGCTGATTTTACAAAACTAAATAAATAAGGATGGATTATTAAAAATGGTTGGAACATTTTGGGCTTTGGTCCCAGCAATTGTAGCCATTGTATTGGCACTTTGTACTAAGGAAGTTTTTTCTTCCCTTTTTATTGGAATTATTATTGGTGGTCTTTTTTATGCCATTGATGCAGGAAGTGGTTTTGCAGGTTTCCTGACTCACATTACAAACGACGGTCTTGTAAGTTCTCTTGCAGATTCTTACAACGTTGGTATTTTGATTTTTCTTGTAATTCTTGGAACTATGGTTGCCCTTATGAATAAAGCAGGCGGTTCTGCAGCTTTTGGTAACTGGGCAAAAAAGCACATCAAATCTAAGGTTGGGGCTCAGGTTGCCACAATTCTTCTTGGTATGTTGATTTTTATTGATGACTACTTCAACTGTCTTACTGTTGGTTCAGTTATGAAACCAATTACAGACAAACACGGAGTTTCTAAAGAAAAGCTTGCATATCTTATTGATGCTACTGCCGCTCCAGTTTGTATCATCGCTCCAATTTCTTCATGGGCTGCAGCTGTTGCTGGCTTTGTTACAGAAGGAGAAAATGGTATTGAACTGTTTTGTAAGGCTATTCCTTTCAACTTCTATGCAATTCTTACTATTGTAATGATGTTTGCCATGGTATTTATGAAGTTTGAATATGGTCAGATGTCTAAATACGAAAAAGCCCTTTCTATGATGAATGATGCCGCTGATGAAGTTGCTGATGAAAATACAAAAGGAAAGGTTTGCGACCTAATCGTTCCTGTTGCAATTCTTATTGTTCTTTGTGTTCTTGGTATGATTTATTCTGGCGGATTCTTTACTAAGATGGTAGAAGATGATGGTGGTAACCTTGTTGCTAATTCAAGTTATTTGAATTTTATAGAAGCATTTTCTAATTCAGACGCTTCTGTAGGTTTAGTACTTGGTTCTCTTGGTGCCTTAATCATTACTATTATTTACTATATGGTTCGTAAAGTTCTTTCTTTCAAGGCTTCAATGCTTTGTTTACCTGATGGATTTAAAGCAATGGTTCCAGCCATTTTGATTTTGACTTTGGCATGGACATTAAAAGGTATGACAGACAGTCTTGGTGCTAAGGATTATGTTGCAGGTCTTGTAGAAGCAAGTGCCGGTGGATTAAAAGCCTTCCTCCCAGCTATTGTATTTATTATTGCCTGCTTCCTTGCTTTTGCTACAGGTACTTCATGGGGAACATTTGGTATTTTAATTCCTATCTGTATTGCAGCTTTCCCAACAGGTTCCCTCAGAATTATTTCTATTTCTGCTTGTATGGCTGGTGCTGTTTGTGGTGACCACTGTTCACCAATTTCTGATACAACTATCATGGCAAGTGCAGGTGCTCAGTGTACTCACGTTAATCACGTTTCTACACAGTTGCCATATGCCATTACTGTTGCAGCAGTTTCTTTTATTGCCTACATTGTTGCAGGTCTTACTCAGAACCTGAACATTGTTGTAAGCTGTATTATTTCATGGATAGTATCATTAGCAGCTCTCTTTGGAGTTCTGATTTTCATGAAAAAAAAGGTTTACAAAATTAAAGAGGTTTCTAAGAAATAAATAAACTTCTGGCAAAAATGCAAAAAAAAAGCTTCGTTCTATATAAAAGTATATCGAACGAAGCTTTTTTTATGTCCGGTAATTTTTTTTACTCGACTAGACAAAAACTAGCACATCTTTAATCCAAGATGGCTCCCTTATCTGGTCACAACCTGCGGTTGCTTACCTAGTTTTGCTTTGCAAAACTAGCACATCTTTACTCCAAGATAGCTCCCTTATCTGCAGATGAGACTAACTTTGCGTATCTTGCAAGATAACCTGTCTTTACTTTTGGCTCTGGGCACACCCAATTTGCCTTACGTTTTGCAAGTTCTTCATCAGAAACCTGCAGTGTTATTTTATAGTTGTTAATATCAAGCTCAATCATATCCCCTTCTTCTACAAGAGCAATTGGACCCCCAACAGCTGCTTCTGGAGAACAGTGACCTAAAGAAGCACCGCGAGTAGCACCAGAGAAACGTCCGTCTGTAATAAGGGCAACATCTTTATCTAGTCCCTGACCTGCAAGTGCAGCGGTTACGGCAAGCATTTCTCGCATTCCAGGTCCACCTTTTGGTCCTTCGTAACGAATTACAACAACATCCCCCTTATGAATCTGCTGATTTTGTACTGCAAGCATAGCTTCTGATTCATCATTAAATACTCTGGCGGGTCCTGCATGATGCATAAGTTCTTTTGCACAGGCAGAACGTTTAACTACTGTACCGTTTGGTGCAAGATTTCCGAATAAAATTGCAAGGCCACCGTTATCGCTAAATGGATTTTCGATTGGTCTTATAATTTCAGGATTTCTGTTTTTAACATTTTTGATATTTTCGGCAATTGTTTTTCCTGTTACGGTAATTAAACTTGTATCTATTAAATTTTTCTTTGCAAGTTCTGCAAGTACAGCCTGAACTCCTCCTGCATCATCTAACTGACACATAAAAGTATGGCCGGCAGGAGCAAGGTGACAAAGGTTTGGAGTTCTGTTAGAAATTTCATTTACTTCGTGTAAATCAATAGAAAGACCAGCTTCATGAGCAATAGCAGGAAGATGCAGCATTGTATTAGAAGAACAGCCAAGTGCCATATCTGCGGCAAGTGCATTTTTAAAACTTTGAGCTGTCATCATTGAACGAGCTGTAATTCCTTTTTCCAGCATTTCCATTACTTTCATACCGGCGTGTTTTGCAAGAGCAATTCTTCTACCCGAAACAGCAGGTATTGTTCCATTACCAGGAAGTCCTAAACCAATTGATTCTGTAAGACAATTCATTGAATTTGCTGTAAACATTCCAGAACAAGCCCCGCAACCAGGACAAGCATAATTTTCCATTTGTGTAAGCTGTTCTTCTGTAATTTTTCCGGAAGCAACAGCACCAACGGCTTCGAACATATCTGTAAGCGAAAGATTTCTTTCGGAATATGGATTTCCTTCTTCTTTATTTGGAAGATGGCCTGGCATCATTGGTCCGCCAGAAACAAAAACTGTTGGTAAATCAAGACGGGCAGCAGCCATAAGCATACCTGGAACAATTTTATCGCAGTTTGGAATCATTACTAAAGCATCAAACTGATGGGCTTTTGTAACACATTCAACAGAGTCCGCAATAAGTTCACGAGTTACCAGAGAATATTTCATTCCTTCATGGCCCATTGCAATTCCATCACAAACGCCAATTGAAGGAAATTCGATTGGAGTTCCTCCTGCCATACGAATTCCAGCCTTTACAGCTTCGGCAATTCTGTCCAGTTCAATATGGCCTGGAATAATTTCGTTTTTAGCACAACAAACGCCAACCAATGGGCGATTTAGTTCTTCTTCTGTATATCCCATTGCATAAAATAATGATCTGTGCGGAGCTCTTTCTATACCCTTTTTTGCATTATCACTTTTCATATTTATCCCTCTTATTAAAACAAATTGTTTGTTAAACAAAAAAACTGTACGCTAAGGTACAGTTTTTTTCAAGTAGTAAAACTATTAATAAATATCTTTAATTATAAGTTTTATCAAATAATTATTCTTGATGCCAACAGATTGTCTTTGATCTTTTAAATCTTCTTTTGCAAGACTGATTCTTGATTGTTCACAAATTTCTTTACAATAATCAGAAAGTTCTTCAGGAGAAGCTGCAGAAGTAGCAAGTACTACATTTCTCTTATTAATAAAATGGAAGTAGAACTGCATAAACTCATCATTATCTAAAGGAAGACCAGAAATCATAAAGATTCTCTTAAAATCCTGAATTCTTGCAATCTTTTGAGCACAGGCAATTAATTTTGGAGAAAAATCTTCGTTTCCTTCTTCGTCTTTAATAGTTTTTTCTGCAATAACAAATAAATCAGAATCATCTGGAGATGGATCGCTAGGATTACATTCAATTACTTTACTAAATGCTACTGAATTCAAAAGAATTTGTGTTTTAGAATCAATCGCACCAGAATCTTCTTCTGTTTTATTATCTTTTGTAGCTTCAGCTTCGTGATTTGCAAATAATTTTTCCAGTTCATCCTGAGAAACAGAGCCAGTATTTGATGCAACAGGAGATTCTCTCATTACCTGCATTGTTTCCGAAAGGACTTGGGATTCTTTTTCACTTACTGTAACATCACCCGAAACTTTTTCCCTTTCTTTTTGCTCACTCATTATATCATTGAACATTTCATCTACTGAATTTTCTTCCATTCTTACATCCTCTCTTTTTTTATCTATAATATCATTTTCTAATTCGTTATCATCATCTATTATATCAGATTCTTCCTGATTTATTTGAATTTCTGAACTAAAAGTATCATCTTCTTCAAAATCTTCATTTACCACAAAAGCTAAATCATCCTGACTTTCTGCAGTTTCGTCAAAATTCTGTTCCATTAAATCTATATTTTCAGATTTTGCAACCTTGATTTTTAATTTATCCTGACCTTCAAGTGATTTTTCGTAAAGGCAACCGTCTTTTTCGCTTACGTAAAAAAGATGATTTTGGGGATCAATTCTAACACTTCTAATATTATCACAAGCATCAAATGCATCGTCTGCAAGTTCATATAATTTTGAAGAAAGAACTACAGCCTGCAAAGCCTTACATGAAGTAAAAGCACCAGATTTGATTTTAGTTACAGATGAAGGAAGGGCAATTGATGTTACTGACGAACAGGCAGCACAAGCACTTTCGCCAATTTCCTCAAGCCCAATTCTAAAAGGAATTTCTTTTAATGATGAACAGCCGTAAAAAAGACCTTCCGCAAAGGAATTTAATTTTTCTGGCATTTCAATTTTGTTTAGATTTTTACAGCCAGAAAATAAATATGGAGGTAATTCTTTTATTTCTGAAGGAAGTTTTACAGACTCTAAATCGCTGAGATTTTCAAAAAGACATGGAGGTAATTCTTTTACAGAATCTGGAATTGTGAATGATTTTAAATTAGAACCAGCAAAGGCATCTTCTGATATTTCTAAAGGACCATAAGGAATTCTGCCATTAAAATCCTGGGAAGAGGAATCTATGCCTCTTACAACAGTTAAATCCTCTGAATAAATTAAACCATCTTTTTTAATTTGCGATTCAGCCATACTCATATTTTAAACTATTTTCCGGCTAATCGCAACCTTATAAAAAAGCTTTATTTTAACACTTCTGCAATTTCTGAACGTTTCCAGCGCACTGCAATTGTATATGGAGTATCTCCTGAAACATTTTTAACATTTTTGTTAAGTCCGTAAGCCAGAAGACTCTTTACAACATCCAGAGATGAAGATTTAGCTGCATAATGTAAAATTGTATTTCCCTGAACATCTGTAAGTTTTCCGGCATATTTTGCAATATTTGAAATCATCTTAGGATTGTTTTTATCCAAAGCCAGAGTAACCCCATTTTTACCTTTTTTATCAATCATCTGGAACGGATTTGCTCCATTTTCCAAAAGAATTGTTGCAACTTCAACATTATTTGCTTCGATTGCAAGGTTCAAAGCTGTATAACCATCTGAATTACGAGTATCAATTGGGTAACCATCACTAATTAAAGTTTTAAGCAATTCTTTAGAAGCCCCGGCCTTAACTACAATATGAATTGGAGTATTTCCGTCGCTATCCGTAATATTATAAGAATTTCCAAGAACTTCTTTAATTACACTGATATTTTTATTCAAAACTAATGAGAATGGTGTACTTCCGCCTTTATCACGGGCCAGTGGATTACCTCCAGCCTTTCTTATAATTCTGATAATTGACTTATCTCCCATGTAAGCGGCTTCATGATAAGCATTGCGTCCATTAATATCCTGAATATTTGGATTTGCACCACTTGCAAGAAGAAGCTGAACTACATCTTTATTACAAGACTTAATTGCATCCATAAGAACTGTTACACCGTCTGTATCACAAGAATTTGGATCTGCTCCTTTTGAAAGTAATTTTTTACACATTTCCAGATGACCTGCGCTAACAGACTCTGAAAGTGGTGATTTTCCGGAAGAATTCTGGGCATTAATATTTATTCCAAGCTCTACAAGTTTATCAATTGCGTTAACGGCATCCCAGCGAACGGCTGTATGAATTGCTGTGCTGCCAAGATTATCCCGGGTCTGAATATCTGCTCCACCATCGACAACTAACTGAATAATATTAGGATTATTAGATTTTGCAGCATTAAATAATGGAGTTTCTCCGTTTGCATTTCTTGCACTTATATCAGCTCCCTTAGCCATAAGAGAATTAATTGCATCTGCATACTGCCATTCTGCAGCATAATGAAGAACAGTATTTCCGCTACCATCTGTTGAAAGGATTGTCTTTGATGTAATTAACCAGTCTTGAACAGAACCTCCTTCTTTGAGGGCAATTCTAAGTGGAGAATCATTTTTTGTATTTGAAGAGAAAATATCTGCGTCTTTTGCAAGCAATAATTCACCTACCTGGCGATTGTTATTAAGGGCAGCAAGATAAAGGGCTGAATTACCTTCTCTGTTACGAATATTTACATCATTAGTTAGACTTACAATGTATTGAATTTTGGAAAGGGGAGCATTACACAAAAGAGCTGTATGCAATGGAGTATTTCCTTCTGAATCCTGGGAAGTTGCATTTTTTTCGTTAATTACAGCTTCGAACATTTCTGAACTTCCCGCCATTGAAAGTGATAATGGTGAGTGGCCGTCTTTATCTTTTGTGTGGATATCTGCGCCATTTGAAGTCATAAGTTTTACTGTATTTACATCCTGCTTTTGAACTGCAATTTCAAGAGGAGTTACACCTTCTTTGTTTCTTGCATTAATATCAGCTCCGTTATTTACCAAAAGTGAAATTGTATTTGTATCAATAGACATCATAGCTGCATTATGAATTAAAGTATCACCAAACATATCTTTTTGATTAAGATCTGCACGGTAGGAAATTAACAATTCATAAGTTTCTTTCATTTTATTTTTTGGAGGGATAATCATAATAGGAGTTTTTCCTAAATTATCCTGAGCATTTACATTTGCTCCTGACATCAAAAGAAGTCTTGCAATATCCAGATTTCCATAACGAATTGATTCATGTAAAGGAGTTGTACCTGTACTATCCTGAACTGTAAAATCTGCATTATTCTCTAAAAGGTAATTTGCAATTGCATAATCACCCCGGATAGCGGCTATATGTAAAGGAGTTTGACCATCATCATAACGGATACTTAAATTTCTTGAAGCTAGAGCAGACTGGAAGTAATCGTATGAAGTTTCAACTTCTTCTGCTCCACCCATAATAAGAGCTGCAGCAATTTCTACAGATTCTTCATCTGAAATAGCAGAAAAAGCTAAATCCAAAGGTGTTTTTCCACTGTTGTCTTTTACAGAAAGTGGTAATCCTTTTTTTACACAAGATTCAATTGCCTTAAGATTTTTGGTAAGAACAAAATAATGAACAATTGACTGCCCTTCTGTATCGCGGATTTGGCCAGCTTTTGTTGTAATAAAAATATCGTAGTAAACAGGATCTGTCTGCAATCCTAAATCCAATGCAGTTTTTCCATCGGCACCTCGGGAAAATAAACTTACACAATTGAGTGTAGTAATAGCACGAGCTGCTTCTACTGATGAATTTTTAATTGCCAGATGTAAAGCTGTATCACTGTCTAGATTTTTTAATTCAGGATCGGCGCCTTTTAATATAAAGAAAGTACAAGCATCTGGGAGATTTTTCTTTGCAGCAAGATGAAGAACTGTGTTACCATCTTCTGGATCGGCAGTATTAATATCTTCTTTTGGAAGAAATTTCTCCTTGGCTTCCTCAATTTTATTCTCTCTCATCAACTTAATTGCACTATCTTCTACTGGAACTTCAACAGCTTCTTCTACCTGACTAGATAAACAGCCTGTAAAAAGAAT
>CAMGTC010000043.1 GCA_946061765.1 uncultured Treponema sp. | reverse complement strand
AAAACAATGTTCATAATGTATTTTCCTTAAAAAAATTCGTCAATAATTCTCATTATGGTTTGATCAGAGGATTTAGCTTCTTTTCCCGAGAAGTTATCAACAGTCTCAGCAGTTCTTAATGGTACAAATGAAGATTTTTCTTCGCTATTAGCATTTTCAACTTTTATATCCGCTTTTTTATCATTTTCAATTAAATTTTGAAGATTTGCGTTAGAAGCTGAATTAAAATCACTGTTATTTAACATCTGACGATTATCGCCTACAATAAAATGATTTTCACTTTCACTTCGATCAAGCTCATCATCCTGTACAACAAAATCAACTTTATGACCTTTTGATGAAACTTCACCACTTTCAGCATCTAGATTTGGAGATATATCAATATCACCATCATCTGAAACTAAAAATTTTTTTACAAGAAAAGAAATCAAAAAGCCAATAATTGCAAAAACTATTGCAAAAATTAAAGCCCTTAATAAAATAATATAGATTTTTGCTCTGGAGATAAGACCGAAAAGAAAAGACAACGCGAATCCAATTGCTGCAAAAATAGAGATAAGTTTAATATTTCGCATCTTTCCTCCCACAAAAAACTATTTTAATTATACTACACATTAAGTAAAAATGTAAAATTTTTACTTAAACAGAAACTTTACTTCTTTTTTCCAAGAAATTTCTTTAAGAAAGAACTTACACCTTCATTATATTCTGGTTCTGTATTTTCAATTTTTCCAACAATATGTTTAAGACATACCGCAGGTTTAGATGTTGGATTTACAACTATAAAAGGTTTTTGTCTGATTACAGAAGCCTGAACAATTGGATCTTCGTAAACAAAACCTAAATAATCAACTTTGTAACCAAGAAATTGGCCTACAATATTAATCATTCTTTCAGAAATTCGTTTTCCTTCATCAGCCGAGTGAACCCTATTTATGATTAATTTAATATCAACAGTGCGCTCTACAATTTCTGTTGTAATAATTTTAATCATTCCATAAGCATCAGTAATTGCGGTTGGTTCTGGAGTGGTCAAAACAAAAACTTCATCAGCAGCGGCTACAAATTGAAGAACATTATTTGCAATACCAGCACCTGTATCAATAATAATAATATCTGCATTTCCAAGTGAAGAAAATTGCTGGGCAAAATAATCAAGTTCATCAACACTCAAGTTTGCAATTTTAGAAAAACCATTAGCACCTGCAATGAATTTAATACCAAACTCTGTATCCATTACAATTTCTTTCATGGTTTTCTTCTTATTAATTACATGCATCATGTTATAGGCAGGAACAATATTTAAAAGAACATTAACGTTGGCCATACCAAGGTCACCATCTATAAGAATAACTTTTTTTCCTAACTGAGCATAAGCAATAGCCATATTAACTGCAAAATTAGTTTTACCAACTCCACCTTTTCCACTTGTAATAGCAATTATTCTGGTATTGTGATTTTTCTTATTTTGTTCATTTTTCTTAAATGAAACATCCTTCATAAGTTCCCTTAAATCATCCACCTGTTCTTCCATATTTATTCTCCACTTATTAATTATAAACTAATTCTAAAAACTTTTTAATCAGCATATTGTTCAGGTCCAAACATTTGTTCAACATGAACTCTATCAATTTCAAAGCCAGAAAGACATTTCAATATTTCTATGACAGAAGCTTCTTTTATATCTTTTGAATGCTGACCATTTGTCATATAAGCAATTGATTTATGTTTTTCCCATAAAATACTAATAATATTTCCAATCTGACGACTTTCATCTATTTTTGTAACAATTACCTTATCATAGTTAAAAGGTTCATAATTTCTAAAAATATAAGAAAGGTCGCTGACTTTTGTAGTTGCGGTTACAGTAAGATAAATATCTGGATTGATATTTACATCAAGAATCTTCTGCATAACAGCTAAATGTTCTGCATCATTCGGGCTACAACCTGCAGTATCAACAAAAATATTATCTACATGTTCCTTATATTCCTGGTAAATACTCATAAAGTCTTCAGATTTTATTGCTTTTAAAACAGGATATCCAACTGTATCGCCTAGTTTTTTTAATTGTTCATAAGAACCTGCACGAATATTATCAATTGTAATAAAACAACCATCAGGAATTCTTTGCTGATTCATTTTTGCAGTTAAAATTGTCTGAGCCATAAATTTTGAAAGCGTTGTTGTTTTTCCAACTCCAGTAGGTCCAACAAGAACAAAAACATGAGGAGGCCTGAAAACTTTTTCTTTGGCAATAGAAATACTTTGTCCAATCCAGTCAATTACCTTTCTTTGGACTAAATTAAAGTCTGATAATTCATTTGGTGGGAAAGTTGAATTAATTTTTTCTACAATCATTGAAATATAGGAGAATGAAAATTCATTTTCCTGAAGTATTTCTTCAATTCTTGCAACTGTAGGGTGTTTATTTGGACCACCAGAAGAAACTTTATCGTTAACCTGCTCTATTTTTAAGGCTAAATCATTTTTTAAATCCTGTAATTCTTTTGAAATCTTACTTACAGCTATAAATGAGGATTGTTGTTCAATAAATTTCTTTTGATTTTCTTCAAGTCTTTTAGCCTCTTCTTCTTTGTATGAATAAGAAGAATGCTCATAAGACTGCTGATGGTTCAAAACATAAGTTACTAAACACTTAGGTTTTTTAATCAAATGAAAAAAGTAGTATTTCCATTCAGTTCTTTTATCGATGATTTTTGCGTCTTTACCATATAATTTGTATAACTTCTTTCGGACATCATCGATACTATCACCAATCATTTCCATTTCTATTTCATCATCACTGGACATTTTTTACCTACTCTCCTAAATCATCAGAAATCTCATCGATTATTTCTACAGATATTTGATTTCCTGCAGCCATAACTTCTGTATCTGCTAAAACAACAACTCCAGGATTTTCTCGTTCAATGGAAGACCTTACTAACTGTCTTATCTGATTTACACATAAAATTATTGGGAAATATCCTAATTGTGAAGTTTTTGCTAATGCTGAACTTACAGAATTAACCCATCTTCTGCGATTTACAGGATCAAAAGCAACATAAGGTTTAGAACCGTCATCAGGCTCATACTTATTTTGGTCAATTAACTCTGTTAATTCCTGAGACAACCTTAAAACTCTTAATTTCTTTTCTTCTTTATCAACATACTGACTGCAAATCTGTAATCCCAAAGCATCTCGAACTTTTTGTGTTAAAGCCCAGATATTATTTTTTGTAACACCATAGTAATTAGCCATAGCTTCAAGAATTCTTGTATAGTTACGAATAGAAACTTTTTCTTCAAGAAGATTCTGGAAAACTTTTTCAATTGTTCCATAACTTATATTTGCCGTATGTAAAACTTCATCAACCAATACAGGATTAGAAACTTTAACTTCCTCAATAATTTTAGAAACAGCCTGTCTATCAAGTATTTTTGCAGCATTAGATCTGATAATTTCAGTTAAATGTGTTGATATTACTGTTGTAGCATCTACTACTACATAACCAGCAGCTTCCGCATCATTTTTTTTACTTTCTGGCAGCCAGATTGCATCAAGTCCAAAAGAAGGATCTCTAGTTTTTTCACCTTCTAAAGCTTCAGTTACATTTCCAGCATCAATACACATTACATAACCGGTTCTAATGCTTGCACTACCAGCTTCAATACCTTCAATTTTAAAGGAATATTCATCTGGTTTTAAAGCTGTATTATCAAGAATACGAATTTTTGGAATATCAAATCCCATATCATAAACAAATTGAGAACGCATTTTTTTGATTCTTGAAATTAACTCTGCTCCATTGTCTTCATCAACTAAACTAATTAAACCGTAACCAAGTTCAAGAGAAAGTTTATCGAGCATAACAATTTTATCATCTTCATTAGCTTTATTTCGCTTTTTGTTTTCTGCATCCTCTGCCTCTTGTTTTTGTAATTCAGCTTTTGTCTTTTGCCCTCTTGATATTTTATAACCAATAAAGATAAAAAGAGCCCCCATAGGAATTAAAATTAACTGAGTTCCTCTTCTTAAAATAAAACCAGAAAGAACAAGAACTGCACCTACAATAGCGTAAATCTGACCATCTCTTGTAAATTCAGCTTTAATCTGCTGTCCAAGGTCTTCATCATTTTTAGTACCAGTTACAAGAATACCTGTAGCAAATGAAATAATTAATGAAGGTAACTGAGAGGTTAAACCATCACCAATAGTTAATTTTGAATATGCATCAAGAGCTTCCATAAAGCCCATATGATTTCTTACAACACCAATTATTAATCCACCCAATAAATTTACAATAGTTATAAAAATACCAGCTTTTACATTTCCACTTACAAATTTAGAAGAACCGTCCATATTTGAGTAGAAGTCAATTTCTTTTCGGATTTGAGATTTTAATCTTTCGGCTTCAGCTTCATCAATTGCACCAGAATTAAATCTATCTGTAATATCAAAAAATTTATTATTCATGGAATCCAAAGAGAATCTTGCTGCAACTTCAGAAACACGACCAGAACCTTTAGTAACAACTAAAACCTGAACTACAATAATGATAATAAAAATTACAAAACCAACAACTAAATCGTTACCGGCTACTAATTCAGCAAAAGCAGTAACCATATCACTCTGATCTGTAAGTTTACCATTTTGGAGAGTGCCTGTTAAAATTAAACGTGTTGAAGAAATATTTATGGCAAGACTAAACAAAGTCTGAATAAGAACAATTCTTGGAAATGTCTGAAAGTCTGAAGGACGAGGAATATTAATTACGACCATTAAAATGACAATTGAAAAAGCAAGATTCAATATCATATTGATGTCGATTAAAAATTTTGGAATTTTAATAAATAAAAGAAATACAACTAATACAATAGCTACAGAAACAAGATTATTCTGTAGAAAAGAAAAAAACTTCCCCTGACGTTTATTTGCCATAAGTCCCCACCCAGCAATATTACGTTATTAAAAATTATCCCTTATAGTCTTTAAATTTTTCCAAATGCGAATAAATAACTGCAAGGACATTTAAATACTCGTTCGGTATTATATCACCAATTTCTACATTTGTATATAAAGCACGAGCAACAATACGATCTTCCACAATTGGAACATCATTATCACTTGCTATTTTTTTTATGATTTGTGCCGCATTATCTTCTCCCTTTGCATTTACCATTGGAGCAGATGCTTTTTCTGCATCATATTTTAGAGCAACAGCAAAATGTGTAGGGTTTGCAATTACAACATCAGATTCACTGACAGCTTTTCTGACATTTTTACTTAATAACTGCTGTTGCATTTGTTTCAATTTACTTTTAACTTCAGGATCTCCTTCCATTTCCTTCCATTCTTCTTTTACTTCCTGTTTTGTCATTTTCATTTCATTCATAAAATCTTTTCTCTGAATAAAATAATCTGGAATAGAAATAACAAGAAATAAAATTGCAACTGTTAATAAAATCTGAGCTGCCATTCTGGCTACTTTCCCCAGTCCAAGAATGATATTTTCATTTTGAATTATCTCAATTAACTCAAACATATCTTTTTTGATATATATATATGCAATTGCAACAATAATGGCCACTTTTCCAATAGATTTAAAAATGTTAAAGAGTCCTTTTACAGAAAAAACAGTCTTTTTAAGATATTCTCCAAAACGAGGTACAATTTTTGAAAATTTTGGTTCGATAGGTTTTGTTGAAAAGATAAATCCTTTATTTTGGATAACATTTGCTAAAAATCCGGCAACAGCTCCTACCAGTGAAATTGGTAAAATACATTTTAGCATCACATTATAGAATTTCATCACAAATCCTCTGTTTTGAATTTGTGATTCTGTAATTCTGGTAAAATAAAATCTTAAAACTTCTGTTAATTCTATAAAAATAATTCTTGCAAAGAAAATTAACAAAAGTAAACATAAAAATAAAACAAGAGCACTGCTTAATTCCTGACTTTTTGCAACTCTTCCTTCTTTACGAGCTTTTTCTATTCTATATTCTGATGGTTCCTCGGTTCTTCCCTCATCTTCAGCAGCCATTATTTAACACCTCCTGAAATTTGAATAAATAATTCCTGTAAATCTGCAAAACCAGATTCAAATGCCCTTGAGAAGAAATTTGTTAATTGAGGAATCAATGTGGCAATAAGATAAAAAGATACAAGAATCATTATTGGAAAGCCTTCCGAAAGCAAATTCATTTGAGGAGCGGCTTTTGTTAATAATCCTGTACAGAGAGTGATTAACATAAGGGTTCCCATTATAGGAAGCGCAATAATTAAAGCATCTGAAAAAAGATTTGTTAAACCTCTTAATAAAAAAGTAACTATATTTTCCCTGGCATAGACTAAGGAAAAAGCATTTAGAGCATCAATACTTGAAGAAAATGCCTTTAGAAATAATTTCTGGAACCAGTTAGTTTGCATAAAAATCAACATGGCAACCAAATTAAAAAATTGTCCCATCAGAGGATTTTCTACCTGGGAAAGTGAATCATAAGCGGAAGCTGCACCTAATCCCATCTGGAATGCTATAAACTGACCTGCAGATGAAAATGAAGAAAAGATTATTGTTACAAAAAATCCCATTATTAGACCAATAAGAGCTTCGCCAATCAGAAGTAAAAAAAATTGCATTGAAGTAACACCATCAGGGCCCAGATAATTAAAATACTCTGAAAAATCATTGGTATTCAAAATAAAACAGGCAATATAACCTGCAAGTGCAACTTTAGCAATTCTAGGAGTTGAGCTCATAGAAAAGAGTGGAAGAGTCATTAATAATGTAAAAGCACGAGCAAAAAGTAAAAGATAAATTGGTGATTGTAATAAAACTTTATCTAACACTATTAATACCTTTTTATTTTGCAAAATCAGGAATTCTAGAAAATAAAGTGATTGTATACTGGCCTAAATTACTAAACATAAAACCGCCGAGTAAACCAATTACAAGTAAAATTACAATTAATTTAGGTAAAAAAGTAAGAGTTTGTTCCTGAATTGAAGTAACTGCCTGAAAAATAGCAACAATTAATCCAACAATTAAAGCTAGACCTAAAACAGGTAAAACAGCTTGAATTACCTGCATAACAGCCCCTCTCATTAAATTATTTATTTCTCCCACACTCATTAAAATACCTCAATAAAATTTTACCTGATTACTGAATTAAATAATCCATTGGTTAACAATCCCCAGCCATCAACTAACACAAACAAAATCAGTTTAAAAGGCATAGAAATTTGAACTGGCGGTAACATCATCATACCCATAGCCATAAGAATTGAGGCAGTTACCATATCAATAATAATAAAAGGAATGTACAATATTACACCAATTTTAAAGGCTGCTGTTAATTCATGTAAAATATAGGCAGGTATTAAAACATAAGTTGGTACATCCGCAGGTTTTTCAGGTTTATCAAGTTTAGCCATATTCATAAACATACGTATATAAGTATCGTTATCCTGCATTTGAACAAACATAAACTCTCTGACTGGAGCTTCTGCTTCCTGATATGCCATTTCAATACCGATTGAACCTTCGGCCATAGGTTTATATGCATTTGAATAAATTTTATTGAAAGTTGGCCACATTGCAAAAATGGTCATAAATAAAGCAATTCCATTTAAAACTGCAGTAGGAGGAACTTGCTGTAATGATAAAGCTCTTTTTATAAAATCTAAAACAATTGAAAATCTCAAAAAACATGTTGCAAGAATTAAAATACTAGGAGCAAGTGTTAATATTGTAAGAAGAATTAACAATCTTACAGAAAATGCAACTTCCTGACCATTTTGAGGTTGTGTAATTTGTACAGCAACATTTGGAATCTGCACACCACGGATATTTTGATTCATTTGAGTTGTACCTTGTGCAGAACCTTGAGGAAAATTATTACTTTGTGAAAAAGCAGGAAGTAAAATGAGATTGAATATCAATAAAATTAATAAAGAAATCTTTTTCATTATTCTTCCTTTTTAGCACTTGATTTATTTTCTGACTTTGAATCATTATTTTCAGAAGTATTTTTAATCATATTATCTAAATCATTTTCGATTGTTGAAAAAGTCGAGTTACTTTTTGTTTTTTTAGTAAAGAATTCCAATAATTCTGAAAAATTAACCGGATTTTTTACATTTTGCTTTTGATCTGCACTTACATTCATTGCTTGAATTAATTCTTTATCAGTAATTTCTCCAAGCAGAGTAATATTATCATCTGTTACACCAATTAAATAAGCTTTATCAATTAAAGTGATAACTTCGATTGTCTTATTTTGCGCAATATTTATATAGGCTGCTCTTCTTAAATATGGATCATCACTTTTTATTATTTTAGTTTTATGCTTTAAAAACCAGAAAACACCGTAAATTAATGCACAAACAATAATTAAAATTAAAATCATTCTAAAGAAAAGCCATCCTGTTGAAGGTGTTTTTCTAGTTTGACTTGTTTCTCCATTTTCTAAATTATTTGATGAGGAAAAATAATTTGTAGAATTTTCATCAAAAGTATTAACAGTTTGCTCGTTTACTTGATTATTACCATTATTTTCTTTAGCAGTTAAAGGAATAACTAAAATTCCTAAAAATAAAAATGAGACAATAAGTTTTTTTAGATTCACCAAATTTTCCCCCACCCAAAAAATTGGTTAAGATATATCGTTTACTCTTTCCATTGGAGAAAGGATTTCAGTTACACGAACACCGAAGTTTTCATCAATAACTACAACTTCTCCCTTGGCAATTTTTTTCTGGTTTACAAGAATATCAACTGGTTCACCGGCTAATTTATCCAATTCGATAATAGTACCTTCCCCCATACCTAATATCTCTTTGATTGTTTTCTGTGTGCGACCAAGTTCTACAGTCATTTCCATGTTTACGTCCATGATAAGACTGATATTTTCCTGTTCACCTTGTGACATATTATTCTGTAAATTTGGGAATTGTAATGACTGAATATTTGGAACATGCTGTCCAAGATTCATTCCCATATTAGGCATTCCGCCCATTCCCATATTAGGCATTCCACCTGCCATTCCCATATTTGGCATTCCACCCATACCCATGTTTGGCATAGCTGCTCCCATTCCCATGTTTGGAATTCCACCTGCCATTCCCATATTTGGCATTCCACCTGCCATACCCATATTAGGCATAGCTCCTCCCATAGCAGAAACATTCATTCCGCTAACACCACCAGTTGGGATATCAATTGGAGCTAAAGGTTCTTCTGCCTGTCCACCAAGGGCTTTTGTAATACCTTCTGCAGCATCTCCACCAAGACATTCCCATAAAGTATAAGCTTTTCCATCTAAAGTTAAAGGATAAGAGGTAAGAGCAAATTCACCCTGAGGGAACATAATCATTGCTTTTGATTCATTTACACTTTCAGGAGTTTTATATGCCAGTCCTGGAACTTTTGAAACAGAATCAATCTGAGTAATCTGTGAACTGATATGTGTAGAAATTACTTCAGAAACAATTGAAAGAACCATATCATCTACTTCTGTAGATTCTTCGTTATTCATTAACTGGAAGAGTTTTAATGCAAATTCAGGAGAAAGAAGATATAAATGGCTACCTTTAATTCCTTCGTTATAATCAGCATTTACACCAACAACAACTTCAGGTAATTTAGCAAGCACTCTATCTCTATCAGTTTGTTCCACAACAGGATCACCAACAGAGAAAGCTGCACCTGTATATTTATTAATATTTTCTTCTAGTTTAGGTTTTAAATCATTAGCCAAATTTTGAAGAGTTGCAACATCAAAATGATATGTTGGAGCATTTCCAACATGGCCAGATGAATTTAATCCATCCATAGATACACCAGAAAGTAAAGCATCAATTTCGTCTTGTGAGATAGCGCCATCACTCATAAGTTTCGTCTCCTTCTACAGAAAGCTCTTCAAAATCGTCATTTTCAACGTTTTCTATTTTTCCTGTAATTTGTACTGCCATTTTTTTTCCAACAACTCCAGGCTGACAGTAAAATTTCTTTTGATTTCCAACACTAAGTGTAATAGGTTCTCCAACTTTAATATTTGAAAGAGAAACCACGTCTCCAACCCTTAATGATAAAACATCCTGAATTGGTAAACTTATAGTACCTATATCTGCAACAACATCCATATCAACACTATCAAGCTGTTGTTTAATTGTACCTAAATACTGAGTAGTTGTATTTTTTCTAACAGATGAGAACCAGAATTGTGAAGAAAGTTTTGAAACAATAGGTTCAAGAACAAGATAAGGAATACAAAAGTTCATCATTCCTTCTTCGTCACCAACTTTTGTTTCCAGTGTTACAAGTACGACCATTTCGTTTGGAGGTACAATCTGAGCAAAGGCCGGATTGGTTTCGATTTGAGCAAATCTTGGTCTCAAATCAATTACCTGAGTCCAGGCTTCGCGAATATTTGCAAGGATACGAACAATAACACCTTCCATTACTTCCTGTTCAATATCTGTTAATTCTCGATTTTTATTTCCTGAAGTTGCACCACGTCCACCAAAAAGACGGTCAATCATACAGAAGGTAATTGCAGGGTCAATTTCCAAAACGGCATTACCCTTTAATGGGTCCATATTAATTACTGCCAGTGTAGTTGGTGTAGGAATAGAACGAATAAATTCCTCGTATGTAAGTTCATCTACAGAAGCAACATGGACTTGAACTAAAGATCGTAACTGAGCTGATAATGAAGTCGTGGTTAAACGAGCAAAGGTTTCATGCATGATTGAAACCGTACGCAACTGTTCTTTAGAGATTTTACTAGGACGTTTAAAGTCATATATTTTTATCTTTTTTGTGCTATTAACCGGTGTAAAGTTATCAGTATCAGAATCACCTGAACTGATAGCAGTAAGCAGCTGGTCAATTTCATCCTGCGAAAGAACTTCGTTCATCCATTATCCACCTTATTTAAATAAAAACTAAGTAATTTAGTTTTGTTCTATTACATCCTTTTGCAAAAATTTAACATCACGGATTCTAGAACTACTTAGAATTTTATCATTAATACCATTTTTAATTTCATTTTCCAAAGCATCTTCGTTGTTTGGATTTTTCATTTCATCAGCAGTCTTACCTGTAAAATATCTTCTTAAATAAGATTTTAATTCCACAGTTCTCTGTGTAATTTCTGTTGATGTTGCCTTGTCGTCTTTTTTATAAGCCAAAGCCAAATCAACTCTTACAGTTGCAGGAGGATCATCACATGTTACAGTTTGAATTACTCCCAAAGAAGTGTACCAGTCAAAAATTTCACGCTGACCAGAAACATATTCTCCAGAAGATGGGATTGAAGTTACAGAAGATTTATTATTACTGGCAATTTTAATAGTTACAACAACAACTACCACAATAATTATTACTGCGGCTATACCAATAATTATCCACTTTAAAAAACCTGAAAAAAGTTTACCTAATTTTCCACCTTTTTTAGATGATGCTACTTCTTCGCCTGCTTCATCTCCAAGGCCAATTTCATTATCGTCTGCCATTTCCCCTCCAGCAAATTACAATGTCCTTAAATAGTAACATTAAAAATGTCCTTCGTCTAGAATTATTATATCTACTCGTCTATTATATGCCCTACTTTCGGCTGTATCATTTGAAAATTTTGGCCTTGTATCAGCATATCCTGCGACAGAAAAACTATTCTCTCTTACTCCATATTCGGCTAAATAATGTAAAACATTAACAGCTCGTGTTGCTGATAATTCCCAGTTACTTGGAAAAACAGAATTAGAATCAACAGGAGTATTATCTGTATGTCCTTCAATTCTATATCTTTTGTCTGCAACTTCTGCAGAGCTAAAAAATTCAGAAAGTCTTAATAAAGTTTCACGACTTTCATCAATATTTAATTCAGCACTTCCCTGATCAAAAAAATTGTCAGAAAGGAGCGTAATAATAAGACCTCTTTCATCACTTGTAATTGTTATTTTATTTGATTTAACATCAGGAGCAAATAAACTTACAGCCTTTTTCTTTGCCAGACCTAATGATTTACCTTTTTCTAAGGATGGAAGAGAATTTATATTATTTCCTAAATCCGAAAGTCTTCCGGCAGATAAAGATAATCCACCAGAAACAGTTTCAGTTTCATTCATTTGCAAAGATTGAGTTATAGTGGCCAACTGAGTTACATCAACTTCCGAAGGATTATACAACATAACGAAGAAGCAGAGCATTAATGTAATCATGTCACCATAAGTACCTTGCCAGGCTGCTGATGGTTTTTCAGGTTCTTTAGCTTTCTTTCCCATTTATAATTCCTAAACTCTAATCTTTTAATACATCAGCTTCGATTGCTTTTCTTGTTACAGGATCAAGATAAGAAAGAAGTTTCTGAGCCATAATTCTTGGGTTTTCACCTGTCTGAATGGAAAGTATACCTTCAATAATCATTTCCTTTGAACGCATTTCCTGTGCGTTATGTGCAAGTAATTTTGTAGCAAATGGAGTAATCAACCAGTTGGCCATCATAGATCCGTACAAAGTTGTAATCAAGGCAACGGCCATGTTTGGACCCAAAGATGACTTATCTTCCAAGTTGTTTAACATACCAATAAGACCTACTACAGTACCCATCATACCAAAACCAGGAGCAAAACCTGCCCAGGCATTAATAAGACCAATCCACTCCATATGTCTTGCTTCAATCTGGTTCATTTCATTTTCCATAATTGCACGGATAATATTAGCATCAGTACCATCAACAACAAAACGCAAGCCCATTTTCATAAAAGGATCTTCAAGATCATCAAGACCATCTTCCAAAGCAAGAATACCTTCTCGTCTGGCTTTTTCAGAAAGCGCCTGCATAGTAGTAACTAAATTTTTTTCACCAAAGTCAGGTATTTTAAAAGCTCTTCCCATAATTTTGAACATACCAAGAGCTTTTTTTAATGGAGCCGCAATAAACATGGCAAAATATGAACCACCAATTGTCATGGCAGCAGAAGGAATATCAAGAATACCTCCCATTGTACCACCAGATGTAACAACTGACATGACGATCATGGCAGCACCACCAACAATACCAATTATTGAAGCTATATCCATTTTTTTATACCTCTTAAATAGAAAATCTTATTGTTTATAAGACTTCCTGCATGTCTATACCAATTTTTTTTCGATATTCGATTATTTTATTATTTACTTCTTCTGGGGAATTTCGCACTATGATTTTATTTCCAGACAACATTGTTAATGTTAAGTCCGGACTTATTTCCATATATTCAATCATATGAGGATTCACCCAAATTTTCTTCCCATCCAAACGTATGACATCAATCATATATTAGACACCTTTTTAATATTTCTATTATAAACTTTTTTTTCTATATTTCAATTACATTTTATTACTGAAAAAAATAAATTAAGGTAAAAATTCTATATATAAGGACAAATGTCGAGTTTTAAATTTTAATTCTTTGGGTGGCTTTTTGCTTCGCAA
>CAMGTC010000042.1 GCA_946061765.1 uncultured Treponema sp. | reverse complement strand
CCGACTGCAAATGAACTTGCCGAAACAATGGGCTGTTCCAGGCAGAATGTAAAAGAGATTCTCAACGCTCTTGTAAAAAAAGAAATTCTTGTTCTGAAGCAGGATGATAATGATAAACGCAAGCAGCGGATTTATCTGACATCTAAGCAAAAAAGGCTTGCAAAAAAATATCAGAATAAAGAGATGGATTTTCTGGAGCTTTTATATAAGGGCATTTCTGATGATGAAATCAAAAAAGTATTTCAAATAATTTCCAGAATGGAAAAAAATTTAACAGGAGCGGCAAGCGAGGAGAGCGCTGTCGCAGGCAATCAGGCTTAGGAGGAATCAAAATGAAAACAATCGTAATTTACACAAGTCAAACAGGTTTTACAAAAAGGTATGCGGAATGGATCAGCGAGGCGAGTGGGGCAGAGTGCGTAGAATTCAAACAGGCTAAAAAAATCAAACTTTCTGATTATGATGCGATTATTTTTGGCGGATGGTGCATGGCTGGGGGAGTTACAAAACTTGGCTGGTTTAAAAATCAGATTGCAGAACTTTCTTCTGAGAGTAAAAAGATTATGGTTTATATGGTTGGTGCAAGTCCTGCAGAAAGTCCTGATATTCCTCTTGCAATGGAAAGAAATTTTTCTGGTGAAGAATGGAAAGGCGTTAAAACCTTTTATTGTCCGGGCGGCCTGAATTATGACAAAATGAATTTCCTTTCCCGTTTTGCAATGAAAATGCTGGCAAAATCCCTTACTTCAAAAAAAGATGCTACAGAGAAAGATAAACAGATGGCCCAGATGATTTCTCATTCCTACGATATTTCTGATAAAAAATACATTGAGCCGATTCTAGAGAGAATCTTTGAAAACTGTGTATGAATATGAAAACAATCAGAAGTGTTTTTCTACCATGCTGTATTTTTCAGTTTTTGTCTTTATACAATAAAAGCATGAAGGTGCTGATAACCACAAGTAGGGAACCGCAGTTTTGGAAAAGCGAACCCCAGACTGCGTTTAGAATTTCTGTAATTGCAAGTGTGACAGCCACATAAATTCATGGTATACTAATTTTATGAGTGAAGCTCAGCAGATTCTTTTTATGCAAATACGACTCTTACGAATGCTGGCCGAAAAATACGCACTTTCTTTAAAATAGGCAGCAGAGATTTTTGAGCAATATAATGTTCTGCCTTTTATCCGCGAAGGCTACGGAATTTTTCATGTTGAAGGCGATGAGGCAATTTTTGAAGAGGTAAAATCCTATTTGATTTCAAAAGGAGCTGCTTTATGAAAGAACTTGAAGAAGGTCTTATTCTTTATATTTTAAGGTTTCGGGAGTTGATGAACTGAAATCTTTTTATTTTGAAACGGCTGATGTAAAGTGGCTTCATTGTATTGTTGCTCATCGAAAAGATGGAGCTTTTAAAGAAATCAAAACTTCTATGAAAGATTATGATGTTGTTTCTGGTAAAATTGCAAATGATGATACCAATGCAACAATCCTTGCATATATGGGAAATCTCTATGGTTCAATGGAAAGCGAGCAGGCTGACAAAATGTGTATAAGTCTGCTGCTTCCTGAAGGTTTGCAAGACCAGTTCTGTTTTAGAAGTGAAAAAGCAATTTCTACTCTAGAATTTCTAAAAAGCGAAAAAGTTTCTCTGGAGTAGTGTATGGAAAAAAGAACAAATGACAAAACCTTATTTGCTATGGATCTGACTGCTATGATGGCTGTTGAACAACTCTCTGCTGAAAAAAAACAATCCCAGGAAAAAGTTTTGCTTGATTTTATGGAATCAAATACAGCAAAAATGCTTTATGATGATTCAACAAAACTCTGGTGGGATGGTCCTTCTGCAATAGCTGAAGAATATAAAAAAAATCATTAAATCATTCTTCATGGCTCTTGCTATGATTAGTTCTTTATTTTTTTCATGTAGAGATCCTTCTGGGGAAACTACAAACAATGTTACAATTACGTTAGACGCAAACGGAGGTGAAACTTCTGATGGTAAAACAAGTGTAACGATGACTGCACCAGAAGGTACAAGAATTAACCTTGTCGATAATATTTTCTCTCGCACAGGTTATACTTATCTTGGCTGGGCAAAAGATAAAGACTCAGTAACAATTGATTATGCCGATAAGGCGGAGATTGAGTTTAATACTGACTTGACCTTATACGCAATCTGGTCAAAGGATACACTTGGCGGCGTTCCAACTGAAGTAAAAGCCTCAACTTTGAATTCAAAACCAGCAATTTCTTGGAAAGGTGTAACAGCAGCAACAAAGTATATCGTTTATATTAATGTAAAAAATGATAGTGCAAGTGCTACAGAAGCTGCTAACCTTGATGAAGAAAATATTGGAATTGCAATAAGGACAAACACGCTTACAGTTGAGAATGATGTTTATACTTATGAAGTCTTTTTGCAGAACGGAAACGGAAATTATTATTTCTGGGTAAAAGCTGCAAATGATGATGAAACAAGTGATTTTTCTTCTGTTGTAAAAGTTACGAAAGGCACTTTAGAAGCTCCTAAAGCTCCAACAGTTGCCCAGTCATTAGATACAAAAAATAAAATAACAGTATCTATTGAAAAAGAAGATGGAAAATATTATAGACTTTATGAGAGCACAACAAATGATTTCTCAAAAGCAAGTATGAAATCATATACTCTTGGTAAGAAACAAGACTTCACTGTTTCAGAAGCTGGAACATATTATTATTGGATTACCGCAGCTGATATGCCATATAAGTCTAATGCAGAAAGTGATCCTTCAGAAGCAGTATCTGTATCCTTTACTCGTGATGAATTGAAAACACCAACAGAAACTTCTGCAACTCTTGGTACAGACAACAAAACTGTAACTGTAAACTGGACAAAAGCTGACACAAAGAAACCTGGAAAATTCCTTCTTTACTACCTTTATGACGAAGGCAAAATTATTGAAACACCAAGTATCAAAAATGCAACTTTGATTGTTCTTGATGGTGCTTTTACTTCAAAGAAAATTGAAAACCTCGGAAAAGGCTATTTCCACTGGTGGATTCTCGAAGCTGATGACGACCCAACAATTTATGCGAACACAGCAATATCAAGAGTAGACGAAATTCCAAACAATGCATATTTTTAATTCTAACTCTTAAAAAAAATAATACTTTACCTCTAGCTTATGTTTTTCCGTAAACTAGAGGGGTTTAATAAATGTTTTATTATCCTTACCTCTAAAAATCAAACAAATTAAGTATTGTAAGTTTTGTTGTTATTTTCTGCCTTTTATAAAAATCACTGCAAAAATGAATGAAATCACATCGCTGATTAGAGAGGCCCAGAGCATTGTTACAATATTATGACTTATAAGAGCCAGAATAATTGAAGAAGGCACAAAGACATTTCATCCCGGAGCAGAGCCAGCAGAGTTGACTTTCCGCTTTTACCCAGGGACTGGAGCATGATGGCTGCAGATTTTATAAAGCAGGTAAGGATGATGCCGCTCAAAAAGATTCTGACACAAAGACGGGCATATTAGGTATATTCCGGGCTGTTGTTTTTCCAAAAAGAGAGATTACACCGCGGGCTCTGACCGGCCCGCTTACACAGGGGCAGCGATGGGAGCACCTGCGAAGCAGTCCACCTAGGGAGCGACGGCTGAAAGCCGGCAAAATGCTCCAGTGGAGCATTTTGAGCGAGTCTCCGAGCAGCTTTGCTGCGAAGGCTTGCGAAGCGAGGAGGATGAGCGTTAGCGAAGTGAGGACGTAGCGGTCGGCTTTGCCGAGCCCCCCCAGATGGAGGAAACATTATGGATGCACAGAAAACTGGAAAACTGATTAATTTTTTAAGGTCAAAAAAAGGGATAACTCAAAAGGAGCTTGCAACCCTTATCAACGTGAGCGACAAGGCGGTGAGTAAGTGGGAACGTGGAGACGGCTGCCCGGATGTTGGAATTTTGCCGCTCCTGGCTCAGACTCTGGAGACAGATGTGGATTCTCTATTAAATGGGGAAATTACAAGAAGAGAAATAACTAAAGAAGAAACGGAAGCTTTGCTCAAGGAAATGGAAGCAAAAGACCCGGAAAATGGATTATCAAATATAGACAGACAGTTTGTTCCTGCTGAAGCTAAAATTAAATTTTATGATTTTAAGAGGCCGGATTATTTTGCTCGAAATCAGCTGCGGGACATCTGGCTTTGCTTTACAATTTTGTGCGAAAAACTAAAAAGTGATTTTGCCGGAATTCGTAAGGATTTGTATTCAATTCAGGTTTGCTCTGTTGATCAGCTTAACAACGACGAATTTATGCAGAGCATTCCTCAGTTATCCTTCTTTTATAGTTATGATTATAACAACAACGGTTTTGCAATTGAAGTTGACCCTCAGCTTGGAAAACAACTGCTTCGTCAGGATTTAAAAAAATATCCCGAATTTATGGAATATGATGTAGAGCTTTTGCAGATTGCTTAAATAAACTCTTTTTCTAAGCGAATGCAGGAGCTGCTTTATGAAAATACAAACAAGACAATTTCTCTGGAAGAATTTGAAAAGCCTCTGACACAAAAAACTTTGCTTCCTCGTTCTACAAATGAGCCTAATGGTCAGATGTGTATGCTTGTGAGTCTTGAAGTTGAAACAGACAATGGAAAAGGTTATATCAACATTCAGTTCAATTATTATTACTGTATAAATATTCTTTCAAAAATTGTATAATTAATTATCTTTTTACATACTTATTAGGCTTATGGGAGGCTTTGAATTAAAATGACTATTAGAAATGCACAGTCAAAAGATACAGAAAAAATCTTGAACTTACTACAGCAGGTTCTGGAGCTTCATGCCAAAATCAGACCGGATATTTTTATTCCCGGAACAACAAAATACACTTGTGAAGAATTAAAAAGTCTTCTTGAAGATAAAAACAAACCAATTTATGTCGCAGTGGATGAAAACGATTCTGTAATAGGTTACGCTTTTTGCCAGATACAAAATCAGCCTTTTTCAACTAATATGATTCAGTTCAAATCTATGTTTATTGATGATTTATGCGTTGATGCTGTCTGCCGTGGTCAACATATTGGTGAAAAACTCTTTGAACATGTAAAATCAGAAGCAAAAAAAATTGGATGCTATGAAGTTACTCTAAATGTTTGGGCAGGAAACACCGGAGCAGAACGTTTTTACGAAAAAATGGGAATGAAAACCAAAGAAAGAAACATGGAAATCATTCTTTAGTACGTAATAATTGAGAAACCTAAAAACTGCTATAAGACTTTAATCGGCAATGATAAAGTAATAATTTCTAATCTTGAACTTTAAACTTGCTAGCAGCTTCTGTCAATTTTTCTATACTGTCTAAAAATGTTTACTATTTTAGTTTTTAGTAGACAGAATACGCATTATGATTAGCTTTGTAATATGGTTGCTTCCGCTTAATGTTTTTACAGTGATTTAAGTTTCTTTTTGTCTTCGTACATTTCTTTGTCGGCTCGGTTAAATATGTCCGAAACAAAGTTATCAGTTTCAGAATTGTATTCTGCAATACCAGATGCTAAAGTTACTCCGATGCCCCTTTGTTTATTTTCAAGAACCAGATTACGTAATTTTTCCATAAGTTCATCTCTGTAAAAATAATCATTTCCTCGTAAGAAAACAACAAATTCATCACCACCAACTCTAAATACTGGACTATGAACAAAAATATTACACAGGAGATTTGCAGAAGCGCGAATATATTCATCTCCGGCGTTATGTCCATGGCTATCATTTATCTGTTTTAAATTATTTGCATCACATACAACAAGTGCAAAACTCAGATAATCAAGGCCGTTATCCATATTTTCCTGTACAGACTGTTCAAGTTCTTTATAAGCAGTTTTATTTTTTACACCTGTTAGTTCATCTCGTCTTGCAAGTTCCTTTTCTGTTTTAAGTTCCCTAAGGCGTTTTCTTTCCTTTTTAATTTCGTCATCCACATTTTCAACACCAATAATAAAATGTGTATTGTCACTACTTTTTCTAACTGTCATTCTGGTATATTGAACTTTTCCAGAAACAATCATACGGTAATTAACACTACAATTCTTATGATTTTCCATTGTGGCTATCATATTTTCTTTGGTGATGAATTCTGCAAGTTTTTCACGATCTTGTTCATGGACTAATTTTTGTATATTAGAAAGTGATCCTCCAAAAAAATCCTCCCCTGCTTTATTTACTTCCAGCTGACCAAAAATTTCATTTGACTGATAACAAACATAAGATGAATTTGTAATATCAACATAATAAATTAAATCATAATTAGTGGCTAAACTTTCGGCAATCTGGGCAAAGGTAATAGTTTTTCTTTGATTTTCTTTCTGAGTTCTTTCTGCTTTTAATTCATCTTCAATATCTTTTTCGTAGAAGATAATATATTGAAGATTTTTATCACGCATTACAGTAAACAGGAAATAACGGGGTTCATTATTTATTAAAACTCTGT
Organism: uncultured Treponema sp.; assembly: GCA_946061765.1. Classification (GTDB taxonomy): domain Bacteria; phylum Spirochaetota; class Spirochaetia; order Treponematales; family Treponemataceae; genus Treponema_D. Next base: position 7,051 of record CAMGTC010000042.1, on the reverse strand, counting down.
ATTTGAACGAAAATGAAGTTCTATTCTCAAGAAATTTTAACAAGGTTTCTTTATTGTAAAATTGTTTTGCATATTCCAAGTCGCCAGGATAAGTAGTTTTGGTGATTCCTTCTAAGGCTTCTTTGAAAAAATCTTTTCCTAGTGTCATTATATTCATAGACATGAATTTTTTTGTTTTAGAAAAAGTCATATATTCGCCAGATTCTAAGTCTATGTAAAAAATGGCTTCATAATCTTCTGCCATAGCATATGCAATATTGTCGCGTATTTCTTTATCTTTTTTCGCACCGGATTGAACAAAAGTATGAATCATACTGATTCCAATCAAAAGACCAACGGCATAACAAGGAAAAAGAGCATAAATAATCTGGAATGTAAGGAATATTCCCTGAACCATACTTGTTGCAGCTACAACTTTATATCTGAATTTTTGGCGTCCATTACTATTATTTGCAACATAAATCATATAGGTTGTGATAGCCTCATAAAAAACTATTTGCAGAAGGAATGAAACGTTCCGGCCAACTTCACCAATATATTCATTTTTTTCATTATATGAAAACATTAAATGGTAAAATCGATTTAAAATCAGACACACTACTCCAATTATACATAATGCCCATACAATATAAACCAGTACCCTACTGCTACGGCCGCCCTTGTTAAGATATGCAACCATATAACGAGTCCATGTAAGCATTGTGAGAAGCATGAAGATAAAATATAAATCAGTTAAATAATAAATAAATGGGAAAAAAGCCTGAACTTCTTTGTGAGCATACAAAAGGCTCCATGTCATATCCACAATAAGGTAAGAACACGAAGCAAGCAGGAACCAATTGTAGCGAACATGAACTACATTTTGGGTATCCTGTTTTTTTTCGAAAAATCCGTAATTCGCTAATAATTCCCAGTTCAATATTAAGATTAATATCAGCATTGCTGCCGGGGTTATTGCGTATAACATTAATAAACACTCTCCCTCTATATTAATAAATTATAACATATTTTAGGTTTTAACTTATAATGTTTTGTTATTAAAGCAAAATGTATATTTTTTGATTTTCTTCTTTTAATTATCCATTACAAGTCCATGTTTTACAGAAGGCTGGCAACTTGTCTGACTTGTAGTAGAAACTATGCCACAAAAAGCGTGTAGCGCATTATTGAGCGGTTTTGAATCACGCACCCCGTGACTGGGAGCCAAAAAATCGGTTTTTTGTTTATAATGCGTTTGCCCTGAATTTGAGAGAATATACACTTCCAAACTTGTGCAAATTTTTATACAATTTCCTTATAGTAAGATATCTAACTAAATGCCATTCCTAGATATATCTTTAGTTTTATTTAATCAGAATACTTCTTAAAGTTTTCTGCCTGTTCAAAGACCTCATTGTAAACTTCGTTTCTTGGTACTGGTGGGTATCCGTTATCATCCAACAAAATCATCAAATCAGCTTCCATTTCAGCTTTTACATCGATCCTCTGGTCCCAATCAGTATACTTTGTCTTATCATCAACAAGAGCTTTAACTTTTTTCGCAAGATCTTTCATTTTGTCATCAGAAAACTTATCTTCAAAATGGAACTTTTTAGCACAACTTACAAGAATATCGTAGAAGGCTTTTTCTTCAAAACTGATTCCAAGTTCCTTAAAGTGCTCTTTATCTTTCTGAATATCCTTAAGTAATTCATTTAACTGTTTTGTAACTTCATCAAGAACCTGTGCCGTAAAATCATCTAGGTGGCGGTTATTGTATTCTTCAACAAGCTTTTTCATTCGCTCGCTGAATTCCATGGCCTTGATTTTGTTTGTTCTCTTGTAGTCCGCAATTACCTGCTGGAGTAGCTGCTGTAAGATTTTTATTTTTGTATTCGGCAGCTGGATTGCATTTATCTTCTCAAGATATTCAGGAGTAAAAATATCGAAGTTTACATTCTTTCCAACCTGGAACAATTCTTCTACTCCGTCTGCTTTTATTGCTTCATTTATAAGCTGTGCTACATGATGATTCATTGTTGTAATGTCAGGAGCATCGCCTTTTGTAAGTTTAAACAAAATGGAACGAATTGCTATGTAAAAGTTTATTTTATCTTTATCACTCTTTGTAATGCTCTCGCTGGAAGAACAAAGATTAAATGCTTTTTTCATTCTTCGAACAGCATCCATAAAACGCTTTTCTAATTCTTCGCTTGCCTGAATAAACTCAACAGCCTTATTCAAACATTCAAGCTGTTTAAGCGGGCTTCCATTGTAATAGTCAGAAGAATCAAACTCATTGAACATTACATCCAGGACACTAATCTGGTCTTTTACAATTACAACGGCCTTGTCTGTATCTTCAAACTCTTCGTTATCATCGCCGGTATATTTTTTGAGGGCTTCGTTCATTGCCCGTTTGATTCCAATGTAGTCTACAATCAAACCGCGGTCTTTTCCTTTGTAAGTTCTGTTTACACGGCTGATTGTCTGAATCAAAGTATGCTTTTGCAATGGCTTGTAGATGTAGATTGTATCAAGTGATGGAACATCAAAGCCAGTAATCCACATATCAACTACAATTGCAATCTTAAAGTTTGATTCTACCTTCTTAAACTGGCGGTCCAGTTCTCTTCTGTATTCATGATTGCCAAGAAGTTCAAAAAGCCCTTTTGTATCTTTTGCCTTGTTTTCGGTCATTACCATTTTGATTTTTTCGATTGGTTTATAATCCTTATCACCGCAGTCTTTCTTTTCGTTCCACTCAGGACGAAGCTCTACAATCTTCTGCCAGAGCTTATAGGCAATCTCTCGATTTGAACAGACAAACATTGCTTTACCTTCAACAGTTGCACCTTCACGAACTCGAGTTTCATAGTGATTGATAAAGTCCTGGGCAACTTCTGCAACTACATCATCATCACCAATAATTGCATCAAGGTTTGCAACTGCCTTTTTACTTGCGGCTATCTGCGCTTCATTTGCGCCTTCATCCTCACACTGAGCATAATACTCTTCAATCTCGCGGACTTTCTTCTGGTCAAGAATTACCTTTGCGGCACGGCCTTCATAAACAAGATTTACAGTAATTCCGTCCGCAACAGATTCTTTCATTGTGTAGGATTCAACAACATCCCCAAATACCTGAGTCATTTCATCAATTGGAGTTCCTGTAAAGCCCACATAAGTTGCGTTAGGAAGTGAATCATGCAGATATTTTGCAAAGCCGTATTTATGTTCAACGCCCTTATCTGTAATTACAGTTTTTTCTTCAAGGTTATTCTGACTGCGGTGAGCTTCATCACTAATACAGATAATATTTGAACGCTCAGAAAGAAGTTTTATATCCTCACAGAATTTCTGAATTGTAGTAAGGAAGACGCCGCCACTTTTTCTGTCTTCAAGTTTTTCTTTTAAAAGTGCGCGGCTTTCTATACATTCAACATTTTCATCGCCAATATAATTTTTACTTTCAATAAATATTTTACTAAGCTGGGCATCCAAGTCTGTTCGGTCAGTAATTACAACAATAGTCGGGCTATTCAAATCGCGGGACTTCATCAAAAGCCTGCTTAAGAAAACCATAGTGTAGCTTTTACCGCAGCCTGTAGCACCAAAGTAAATACCGCCCTTACCATTTCCCTTTGGACGGATTGCAGAACCAATGCTTTTATACAAAGATTCAGCCGCGAAGAACTGAGGATAGCGGCAGACAATTTTTGTTTCCTTATCGCTGGAATCTGGAAAGTAAACAAAGTCTTTTATAACTTTTACAAGCCTATCTTTACGGAATAGTCCTTTTACCATTGTGATAAGAGATGAGATTCCATCAACTTCCTTGTCTGTACTTTCAATTTTACGCCAGGCATAAAAATATTCATAAGGGCTGAAAAGTGAGCCAATCTTATTATTTACTCCGTCGCTGATTACAACAAAAGCATTATATTTGAAAAGCTCCGGAATATCTCGGCGATAGCGGATTGTAAGCTGTTTATAAGCGTCTTCAATTGTTGTGTTTTCTTTAATTGCTGATTTAAACTCAAGAACAACAAGTGGGAGTCCGTTTACATAAACAATACCATCAGGAATACGTCGCATTCCGTGAATGCCCTGCTCCCGCCCCTGGATTTCAACCTGATTTACTATTTCAAAGAAGTTTCTTTCAGGTTCTTCAAAATCAATAAGCTGAATAAAAAGGTCTTTCTGATTTTTATCTTCCCGGCGGAAAGTAAAACCGTTGCAGATTAAGTCCAGCATCCGCTTGTTTGCATCGTAATCAGAACCGCTTATGTTTTTGAGCTGAGTAATGATTGTTGCAATTTCAGATTCAGTAATTCCGTCATCAGCATAACGATGAAGAAGAAAAGCTCTAAGCAATTCAGGCAACAGAACATCAGTCTTTTCGCGATGAATATCCTGCCCAGTCTGGTGAGTATATCCTTCGTTTTCAAAGATCTCCATTATCGAAAGTTCAAGACTGTGTTCGGTGAATTGCATGATTTTATTCCTCCACTTCCTCATAATAATATGAATAATCAATGCCTTTCATAAACATTTCGCGGTCATCAATTTTATCGGTCAAAGCGTTTTTTAAAAGGTCACGAATCTTTGTACTGTCAGAATGACTTTCCATCATAGCCTGTAAATATTCATTCTTTCCAATTTTACTCCAATCTACGCACTTTTTAAGGCGTTTTTTCAAAATCAAATCAAGCCATATTCGAGTGCTGCGACCATTTCCTTCCATAAAAGGATGAGCCACATTCATTTCTACATATTTATCTACAATTTCATCAAAAGAGTTTTCGCTCATTTTGTCAATATTCGCCAATGCCTCATTCAAGTACTGAGCAAGGCAAAAAGTAAAATCCCCTTTGCTTATAGTTTTTGTTCTTATTTTTCCTGCAAAATCATAAAGACCGCCAAAAATATACGCATGAATCTGTTGTAAGGCCTTTGTAGTTCCAATATCTTCATCCGAAACCAAATCACTATTTAAAAATGTATAGGCTTTTTTCTTACTTTGTCCGTCAATCGTGTTGTCGCTGTAATTGAACCAATCAAGAAATTTGACGGCATTGTTATTAGGAAAATGCTTTGCAAGAATCTGAACACAGTCATAATCAAGGGCATCTGCCGCACGCTTTTTACCGTCTGGAGCTGTAAATTTGAAGTCATGAGTAATACTCACGAGTTGAACTCCTTCTGAACTAAATTTCTTTTTTAGCCATCGCCAGTAGTTTCCAGCCTTTACATAATCTTCTTCATTGTTTATTGCCCTTATAATATCAATCGCAGAAAACCACCATTTAGAATTCTCCTCATCCCAAACAGCGCGAACTTCCCTGTCATTAAAAAAGCGAGTTGAAATTTTACTCATAACATCAGTCTCCCTTTATTCCTTCTTACCCTTATTTTCAATCTTATTCAATTCTTTTGCTGTCAAGCCACTCAACATAATCACTCATGTGCATTACGTTATGCAACAGATTCAGCCGACTTAGGATTATAGTCCGCGCTTGTCGCATACAAATCCAGAACCTATTTCGCCAGTTTTATTTTCTGCCATAGTTTTCTCCATTTATCAGGAGGGGGAAGCCTTCCCCTCGCTCGCACTTCGTTGCTCGCTACCCCTTCTCCTAGGGGCTCTGCCCCTAAAACCCCGAAATATTAACAAGCGGATTTGTTCAGGTCTAACGACCTTCACTTTTAAAGTGAGCATCGTTAGATGCGAACAAATCCGTTTGTTTACATTCCGCTTATGCGAGAAATTACCAGCTGCTTTAATTCTTGCAGTTTGGAGATTTCTTTATAATTATTTTGTTTCGATATATATAATCTTGAAACCTTTGATTCAAATTTTTCTAATGTTGTATTATCAGGATTTAAGATTTCAATATTATTCAAATAATCAGTGGTCATACTTGGAACTGCAGAACCTGTATCAAGATTTAAGAAATCTTTTGTACGAATAAACTCATAAAAATATTTTGCAAAATTTTGTTTTTTCATTGAAGTATAAAACATTGTGTCTACTGACCAAAAAGGTTCATCTGTATAAATTATATTATTAAGAGAACCTTTTCTTGGAATCATAACTGATTCTTTATCATACAAATATTTATTAGCATATCGCATTATTCCACCGGACCCGTAAACCGGAATATTTCCTTTTTCAAGATTTTTATGGTCTTTACCATATCTTACTTCAATTACCTTTTCTAATTTTACCGTTTCCCATTTTTCATCTGCATCTTCAACAAACATTTTTCTGTAAATTGTTTGCGCTGTCTTTTCTAGATTTTCATTTATCTTCTGCTTAAGCTGGATGCGTTTTGTGATGGCGTTGTAGGTGTTTACGATTTTTTCTTGTTCTTTTAGGTCGGGAACTGGAAGTTCTACTCGGCACATTTCACCCCAGTCAAAAATTTCGCGGACACTTCCGTGAGATTTATAGCGGGCATATCGGTCAAATTCTGGACGGCTGAACCACAGCATAAGATATTCAGGCAAAAGTTTTGTTGTGTCAGTGATTTCGAAAACGGTATAAATATTAGAAACTAGTCCTTCATCAAAATCTGTAAGTAATGCAATTCCAATTTTATCTCCACGTCTCGATGTATCTGGAATGTATGTAAATTGTCCTCTTCTTACAATTTTGTATTTTGAAAAATCAGTACCGATTGTATTTGCAATTGATTCAATAAATCTTTTTTCAACGCTTACACCAAGCAAATGAGAAACTTTCAAATCAGAATTACGGACATCAACAGGCTGTATATAATCCCCTAACTTCCTATAATTATTTTTCATTTTTTTTCCCTTTTTAACAAGCGGATTTGCTCAGACCTACCGGTCTTCACTTCTTAAAAGTGAGTGTCGTTAGACACGAACAAATCCGTTTGTTTTTTTTAAAATTCGTACTCACTACGCATTCCTTTATTATCACACGGATTCGGAATTGCTAACGCAATTCCAAGCATAAATTATTTACAGATTTTCCGTTAGGAAAATCCAATCCGTGTGATATTTTTCTTTCAAGTTTTCTATAATTTGTGCTCATTTTTTTTCC
>CAMGTC010000041.1 GCA_946061765.1 uncultured Treponema sp. | reverse complement strand
AATTTATTGATATATATTAAAGAATAATTAATTGTAAAAACTTAGACAATTTTGAGGTTTTTATGGATAAGGATCAGATATTTAAGTCTTCCCAAGATGAGCCGGAAGCATTACTCAAAGAATTTTTTGACTTAAATCCTAATTACTCAGAGCAAGACAAGGAAAAAATTTCTCGAGCCTGGGATTTACTCTTATCTAAAACTCGCAATGTAAAAAGAGCCTGCGGAAAAGCTTACTATCTGCACCCGCTTAGAGTTGCAAACATTCTTGCCATTAATAAACTTGATGCAGATACAATAATTGCCGCAATTTTACATCCAATTCACAAATTTGGTGTTGATATAGAAGTAATAAATCAATCTTTTGGACAGACAGTTGCAAATATTCTTGTAACAACAAATAAAATCATCTCACTCCCCTTAAATTCCAGGACACTCCATCAGTCTGAAGCAATAAGAAAAATGCTCTTTGCAATGTGTGATGATGCCAGAGTTATTCTTCTTACACTTTCAGATCGTCTGGACAGAATTAGAAATATTACAAGTCTTACCCAGGAACAGCAGAGAGCCCTTGCCGAAGGTGTAATTGAAATTTGGGCACCTCTAGCAGACAGACTTGGAATGCAAAAAGAAAAAAATGAATTTGAAGACTTAAGCCTTAAATATACAAACCCTAAAGTTTATAAACAAATTCAGGAAATTGTTGCCCAGTCTCAGGAAGAAAGAGCTGCCTACTTAGATAAGGCCGTTCAGAGCATATACAAATCCACAGAAAAGATGGGACTTCACGTAACTATTACCAGCAGGGCTAAACACTTTTATTCAATTTATCAAAAAATGAGGAAAAGAAATAAATCTGCTTCTGAACTTTATGATTTACTGGCCCTTAGAATATTATGCCAAACACAAGCAGAATGTTACATGCTGATTGGAATTGTACACGGCTTATGGAAACCCTTGGACGGAAGATTTAAAGACTATATTGCTATGCCAAAAGCCAACGGATATCAGTCTTTACATACAACTGTTATGTGCGAAGGTAAACCTCTGGAAATTCAAATCAGAACAGTTGATATGCATAACATGGCTGAACACGGAATTGCTTCCCACTGGTTATACAAAAAGGGAACAAATCATGATTTAGTAGAAGCCGATAAGCTTGATATTTTCAATAAATTACAGCAGTTCAAAGAACAGTCTCTAACTAACGAAGAAGTTTTTAACACACTTAAAAATGAACTTTTAGGAGATGAAATTTATGTTTTCACTCCAAAAGGAGATGTTAAAAAACTTCCAATGGGAGCTACTGCAATAGATTTTGCTTACTCAATCCACTCTGCAATTGGAGAAAAAATAATTGCAGCTAAGGCAGACGGTAAAATCATACCTTTGAACAAGGAATTAAAAAATACTCAGATAATTGAAGTAATCACTAATCCTCAGGCCCATCCTACAGAAGCCCAGTTGAGTCTGGTAAAAACTTCTAAGGCTCACCAGAAAATTCACTCCTGGTTAATGGCAAATGACCCTACTTTTAGCGAAAAACTTGCTCTTGCTAAGGAAAGTGAAAGCGAAAATCTTAATCAATCTGTAAAAGGAAGTGAAAAAAAGGCCCGTAAAGCAAGACCAAAGAAAAATCCGGAAGGCGGAAATATAGTTTACAAAAATTACCCGGTTTTAGTTCAGGGAGACAGGAATGTTTTATATAACCTGGCCCAATGCTGTAAACCTCACTACCCAAATTTAATTGTAGGCTATGTAACACGTTCAAAGGGAATATCTGTTCACAGAGCTGATTGTCTTATTTATCAGAGAATTCCAGATAAAGAAAGAAAAACTGTAGAAGTTACTTGGGATAAAGAAGGTTTAAATCAAACAACATAACAGTTTGAAAACTTACTACCTGTCAGAAACTAAACTTCAGCACCGCTAGCTAGCGTCGCTTGTCGCTACGGTCGGTGAAGAAAATTAAAATTCTCTCCTAAAAGCATAAAAATTTTAGACTGATATTATCTTCCGGTATCTCTTATAAATCCTTCCTGGTAATCTGGGTCCAAAGCCCTTAAAAGACTGCTGTCCGGTAATTTATATTTTGTATAAATTACACATGGATGGCCGTCGCAAACCCAGTTCATAATTGTTCCTGTTTCTGGATTTATCAATTCATAATCGCCGGCTTTTGCAGTCAGGGAAACAAATTCTGGAGAAATAAATTCAACTTCCATATCAGAAGATATTTTATTTAAAGGAATAAACTCATATAAGTGCCAGTCTGATTTTTTTTCAAAAGCAATAACACGACGGTCGGTGTGAATTTCAAGATCCTTTAATCGGGCTTGTTTTGCGGCAGGATGCATAGAATCTAAATTATCTGTGAATTCCTGATAATTTTTCTGTCCCAGTTCATAGATTTTTTCAAAAGCCTCATCTTTTATTTCACTGCCAATTTCTGCTGATAATTCATATTTACTGTCACTTGCACCAATTGTAGTTTTATCTGCATCAGCTTTATTGTAATAAAATCCAGTTGTACTTTCCCTGTGAGCCACATTTTCCAGTTCTTCAACATAAGCTTGTGCTTCTTTATCTGAAATTTTTCCTTCCAGAGCATCTAAAGCCTTTCTGTAAGCTCTTGTAACCATAGCAACATAATAAACACTTTTCATTCGGCCTTCGATTTTAAGAGAATCCACACCAGAAGCTTTTAAATCCGCAAGGTGTTCAATCATTCTTAAATCTTTTGAAGAAAGAACTGCGGTAAAATCTTCTCCCTCAAAAACAGGAAAATATTCACCCCTTCTTTCACCTTCTTCCAAAGTTAATGCTCCAGACTGAGCAAGCATTTTAGCTTCATCTGCTGTAATAATATGATTTGGATTTTTATCACTTACTTTAAAATTCCATCTGCAGGTATGACTGCAATATCCACTTTGTGCACTTCGTCCTGTAAGATATGCCGACATAAGACAACGGCCAGCATAAGCAATACACATAGCTCCGTGGACAAAAGTTTCCAACTCCATATCAGGAACTTCATCTTTTATTCTACGGATTTGTTTTAAAGAGATTTCCCGGCCCAAAACAATTCTTTTAAATCCTATTGATTTATACATTTTTACAGCCTGGCTGTTTACACATGAAGCCTGAGTTGAAAGATGTAAATCTGCATTTGGAAATTCCTTTTGCAAAAGTGGAACAATTCCCAAATCCTGCACAATAAAAGCATCTATAGGATATTGTCTAAAATAATCAAGATTATTTTTAAGGGCATCAATTTCTTCATCATGAAAAGAAATATTTAAAGCACAGTGAAGACGTTTTCCCGGATATTTATTCTTTAATTCTATGACTTTTTTGTATTCATCTTCGTAAAAATTATCTGCTTTTACGCGTAAAGAAAATCTTTTAAGACCAATGTAAGCAGCATCGGCACCGTAAGCATAGGCATAAGCCAGTTTTTCTACATTTCCTGCAGGAGAAAGTAATTCCATATAATTTCCTTATTTCCTATTTTACTTTTATGACAACTAAGCTTCAGAACGTAAAGAAGATTCAAGTTTAGGCTGATTTTCAACTCTTTCAAAAACTGTGTCATTTTCCTGGGTTACAATTTTTCCAATTTTATCCAGGGCTTTGTGTGATTCCGGAAGAAATTCATGTGCCATCTGGAACATAAACATCATATTATCCCAAACATCCAGTGTACACTTACAGCCAGCTTTTTCTAATTTTTGGCTGAATTCAACAGAATCATCCAATAGAATTTCTTTTTTGCCCATTTGAATATAAACTTCCGGGAAATTCTCTAAAAGATGTAAAGCCGCTTTTAAAGGAGAAACATAAGGATTTGCAGTATTAGATTCATAAGTGTAAATTTGACTGGATTTTCTTAAAACTTCTCCAGACATTACCTCATCTGCAATTTTTTTAGGACTTAAAAGTCGGGAATTTGGAGAAAGATCCAGCCATGGCGAAAATAAAATCACCTTTTTTATACATTTTCTATAGCGTTCCCTTAAATTAAAAATCAAGGCACAGGCAATAGAAGCAGCACTTCCATCAGCAGCAATAATTAATTCCGGCATAACAGGAGCTGAATCTCTTGAAGAATGCAGGGAACATGCTATTTGTTCTTCGGTAAATAAAGATTTAAACACATTTTGAATATCTTCGTTTGCAGAAGGAAAAGGAGATGCTGGAGCCAGACGATATTCAGGAACTACAACTCTTGCAAAAGTCTTACTTGCTATTGAAGAACAAAAGTTTCTGTAAGCCAAACGAGAACCTCCTACATAAGAGCCTCCGTGAATATAAAGCATTACTCTGTTAGATGCATAAATTTCTGGCGAAAGGATATCACAATCAATATTTCCATATTTATATTCCGAACATTCCACACCATTTGGCAGAAAAACAGAACTGTATGCTTCGTCAATTTTTTGTCTAAAAGTTTTAACTTCTACCTTGCCATTGTAAGCGAGTAATTTTAATTTTTTAATTGCGCCTTTACGATCGTTGTGAATATCCATAAGAAAACATTATAGCAAATATGTATTGATTTCGCTAGATTATAGATTTTTTCCTTCAGGGCTTCCGCATTATAAACGCTTTTCCGTAATGTTTGCGCGAAGGAGCGGTGCGTGGTTCAAAAACACTCTTTTTGTGGCTGCTGCGAAGCGGCAGTTCAATAGTTTCTATACCACAAAAAGCGTGTAGCGCATTATTGCGCGGTTTTGAATCACGCAACCGTGACTGGGAGCAAAAATAAATCGAATTTTTGTTTATAATGCGGAAGCCCTGTTTAAGAATTTCATACATCTTTAAAAGTTATGATTTTTGCTATAAACTTCATATATTTAGATTCAGACAGGAGGAGTCATAATGCCAATTAAAGTACAATCAGATTTACCCGCAGTAAAAACTTTAGAAAAAGAGAATATCTTCGTTATGACTGAAAAAAGGGCCATAACTCAGGATGTTCGTCCACTTAAAATTGCAATTGTAAATTTAATGCCTACCAAGGAAGTTACAGAAACACAATTACTCAGGCTTTTAGGTAACACACCTCTTCAGATTGAAATTTCTCTTGTCAGGATGGAAAATCACACAAGTAAAAACACAGATCAGGAATATCTGGATAAATTCTACATTCCTTCAAGTGAACTCTTCAAACACAAATTCGATGGAATGATAATTACAGGAGCCCCAGTTGAACAATTGGACTTTGAAAGCGTTGATTACTGGGACGAACTTTGTAATATTATGGACTTTGCAAAGAAAAACGTATTCTCCACCCTTTATGTTTGCTGGGGTTCTTTTGCAGGACTTTATCATCATTATGGAATAAAAAAATATCCTCTGGAAAAGAAAATGAGCGGAGTCTTTATGAACGAGAGAAGTACTCAAAATGAACCTTTATTAAGAGGTTTTGATGATACCTTCCCAATTCCACAGAGCCGCCACACAACTCTACACAAAGAAGATGTTTTAAAATGCAAAGATTTGATAATTTTATCAGAAAGTGCAGAAGCTGGAGTAACTATCATAAAATCAAAAGATAACAGAGAAATTTTTATGACCGGACATCTGGAATATGACACAATGACTTTGGCCCAGGAATATTTCCGCGATATTGATAAAGGAATGAAAGTTCCACTTCCAAAGAATTATTTCCCAACAAATAATACTTGCAGAATGCCAAATTCCTACTGGCGTTCAACTGCAACTTTATTTTATTCAAACTGGTTGAACTATTACGTTTACCAGGAAACTCCATTTGATATAGAAGAAATTAAATAAATTTTACTGGAAAAAGATATGACTATTTATGAAAATATTTTAAGACTTACTTCTTACGCTTTAAATAACTCTCTTATTTGTAAAGAAGATGTAATTTACACAGAAAATAAACTTCTGGAATTATTTAGATTGGATGGATTTGAAGAACCTTTAGCTAACCAGCTTCCTCAGGTAAAAACAGAAGAACTGGAAAATATTTTACAGGAAATGCTGGATTACGCTGCTCAGAATAAAATTTTTGATGACACAGGAATTGTAAGCCGCGATTTATTTGATACAAAAATTATGGGTCAACTTGTACCACCTCCAAGTGATGTTCAAGATATTTTTAACGCCCTTTACCAGGAAGCAGGTCCTCAGGCCGCTACAGACTGGTACTACAAATTCAGCCAGGACACAGACTACATCCGCCGTTACCGAGTATGCAAAGATTTAAAATGGAAAAGTAAAACTGAATATGGTGATTTAGATATTACAATCAATCTTTCAAAACCAGAAAAAGATCCAAAAGCCATTGCAGCAGCAAGAAATGCTAAACAAAGTGCTTATCCTGCATGTTTACTTTGCAAAGAAAATGAGGGTTATGCCGGAAGATTAAATCACGCCGCAAGACAAAATCATAGAATTATTCCATTAAAACTCAACGGAGAAGACTGGTATCTTCAGTATTCACCTTATGTTTACTACAACGAACACTGTATTGTTTTTGATTCGAAACATGAACCCATGAAAATTTCAAAGGAAAGTTTTATAAGACTTATAGATTTTATAAAATTATTCCCTCACTACACAATTGGTTCAAATGCCGATATTCCTATCGTTGGTGGTTCAATTTTAACTCATAATCACTTTCAGGGTGGAAAATACACTTTTCCAATGGCTCTGGCCCCTGTGGAAGATGAATTCAAAATGAATAAGTTTCCCCATGTTCAGGCAGGAATTGTAAAATGGCCAATGAGTGTTATTAGAATCACTTCTAAAGATTCTAAGGAATTAATTGAAGCAGCAGATCATATTTTACAGGCCTGGAGAAATTATACAGACAAAGATGCCTATATTTTTGCCCAAAGCGATGGAGAAATTCACAATACAATTACTCCAATTGCCCGAATGAACAAAGATAAATTCGAATTAGATTTAGTTCTAAGAAATAATATTACAACTCCAGAACATCCCCTTGGACTTTATCATCCACACGCAAACCTTCATCACATCAAAAAAGAAAATATTGGTCTAATTGAGGTTATGGGTCTTGCAGTTTTACCTAGCAGACTAAAAAAAGAATTAGCCGATTTGGAAATAGCCCTCAAAGAAAATAAAGATATCAGAAAAGATGAAGTACTTTCAAAACATGCTGACTGGGTAGATGAAATTAAGACAAAACATTCAGTTCTTGATGAAAATGCATTAAAAGAAGAAGTTGGAATTGTATTCAGTAAAGTTTTGGAAGATGCCGGGGTTTATAAACGTAACCCAGAAGGTAAAAATGCCTTCCAAAGATTTGTTAAATTGATTATAGAATAATAATAAGCTATACTTCATTAAGGTTATTTCAATTTATACGGAGGGTAAAAAAAAATGAAGAAATTAGTAAAGACTATTTTTTTGACATTTCTTTTATTTATAATCTCGGGGAATTTATTTGCAGAAATAAAAATACAAGAGGATATGAAACTGGTTCCTAATCCTGCAATTACAAAATTCAATCTGGCCGGAGATAAAATGGAGCCAGATGATTTTATTAAAGCTGCATTAATAGCATCAGGAGTTCCTGATAATAAAATTCCCGCTTATTTAAAACGTGTAAATGAAATCTACAATGATTACGTTTTATACAGAACAACAAAAAACACCCAGTTGAACGATGCCGAAGCTGGTATTCTTTACCTTTACGACAAAGATATTCTTATTGAATATGAGGAAAATCAAACTTATCTTGATAAACTCTTAGACACTGGTTATTACAATTGTGTTTCTTCAGCAATTCTTTACATGTACATGATGAAGAGAAAAGGATTTAAGGTAATAGCAAACGAAACTCCAACCCATGTATTCTGTACAGTTTTAGATAATGGTAAAGAAGTTGATGTTGAAACTACAAACCCTTTTGGTTATAAACCAGGACAACAGATTAATGTAACATCTTCTTCTGGTAAAAAATATAGTCCTTTCATTGCGCCTGGTGCTTATGAAGAAAGAAAAAAGATTTCTGGAAGAAGACTTATTGCAACTATTTACAGTAACAGAATTGTTTATTTAACAAAAGAAGATAATATCAACAAAGAAGAAATTTTACAGTTAGCCCTAGATGCAACAGAATTACAGTTAAATACAAAAGAAGCTCTTCAAGATTTATTCTTTAATGCAGGCAATGTTATGTATTATCTGTGTAATGAAGATAAATATCTAGAAGCTATGTATGTATCAAAAGCTATTCAAGACAAATATGCAAAATATGGTAGAAGTCAGTTAATGCTGAACAACACGGGTTATGCATTCAGAAAACAAGCAGTTTCAAAACCTGATGATCATGAATATTTTGAAAAACTTATGCTTAACTATGGTCAATATCTTAGCAATGAAGATTACGATGAATTCTACGAAATATACGTTTACAACAAAGTTGTAGATTTGTACTGGGAAGGCTCATATCTTGAAGCAAAAGAATTACTTTATAAAGGCTTAGAGCGTCTTACTTTTAGTAAATCACTTAGAGACCTTGAACTTCAGTTACAGAATGATGAAAATTTCAAAGATTAATTAAATCTAAAATCACAAAAAATAAATAAAAAGAGACTTCTTCATAGATATCTCAAAAAAGAGTAAAAATGAAGAAGTCTCTTGTATTTTAAACTATTACAAACTAATCTTGAAGTCAAAATTACTTCATCAGTTTTCTGTATTTCTGTGCAAGTCTCTTTGATTTTACAGCAGCTAAACCACAATAATTTGCAGGATGCTCGAAAAAGTTCGCAGGATTTTCAACACCAAGTTTTTCCAACTGAGCTGTAATATCTGCAAATTCCTTTTCGTGAGTTTTAAGAACTTCAAAGAAAGTCTTTCCAGACTGTTCAGCTTCAAGTGTAATCTTACGGATAACTTCGTGACCATCATTGTAGCCAGCTTCTCCAAGAAGAATATAAGCAGGTTCAGCAAGAACACCACCCTTTACCTTACCACCGGCATTTTCAAGATTACGAGCCATGCCTTCTTTATCAGCCTGTAAACCTTTTACAACAGAATTCATACGTGCAACAGCCATAGTAAAGCCTGAAACATAATCAGAAATAAAACGCTGTGAAGCAGAGTTAGTCAAATCACGCTGATGTTCAGAAATCTGATCCATATAGAAAGTAATAACACGTGGACACATAGCCTTCCACAAAGACTTAACGTGTTCAGAGTTCCATGGATTACGTTTCTGAGGCATTGTAGAAGAACCAACCTGAGTTGCAGCAAAATATTCAAAAACTTCACCAATTTCAGAACGCTGTAAGTTACGAAGGTCATCTGCAAGGTTAGCAATAATACCAAATGCAACATTCATCTCAAGAAGAAGACGAAGAACGTGTTCAGGTTCTACAAGCTGGTTAGAATATTCAGAAGGCTGGAGACCAAGGAATTCAACATAAGTTTTTTCCAGTTCTTCAGGATTTTTTACAATCATAGAAGGACCATTGTAAGAACCAACAGGACCAGCAAGTTTTCCTACCAGCTGATTAGAAAGTTCTTCAATGCGTAAAATAGATTTTCCAAGACGAGCAACAAATTCGGCGATTGACCATCCAAAGGTGATTGGAACTGCGTGCTGACCATGAGTACGACCAACCTGTGGTGTAGCACATTCGCGTTCAGCAATATCGCAAAGATAATTTTCAAGCTTTTTAAGTTCAGGAAGTACAACATTCTGAGTAACATCCCGCATACGGCAGCTTAAACCAGTATCAAGAATATCTACTGATGTAGCACCAAGGTGGATAAGAGGACCAATCTCAGAATCAACCTTTGTCTTCATAACGTTTACAAGGGCCCGAATATTGTGCTTTGTTTTTTCTTCTTCTTTGTAAACTTCTTCAGGATCAATGTTTTCTGCAACCTGGTCTAACTGTTTAGCAATTGCATCAGTAAGCTGACCGCGAAGTTTCAAATGAGCTTTTACAAGAGCAGCTTCACATTTTGCATGAGAACGAACAGAAGCTTCTTCAGAAATGTATTTAGAAAGGCCGGCAAAAGCATCGGCTTCCGACAAAGAGTATCGGTGATCGATACAAGAAAGGTTTTCAAAAATGTTTCGTGTTTCCATATTCGCATTATATAGATTTTTTTTAATATGGGGAAGAAATAGAAAGAAAAAGATGCAGGGCTTCCGCATTATAAACGCTTTTCCGTAATGTTTGCGCGAAGGAGCGGGGCGTGGTTCAAAAAGGCTCTTTTGTGGCTGCTGCGAAGCGGCAGTTCAATAGTTTCTATACCACATAAAGCGTGTAGCGCATTATTGCGCGGTTTTGAATCACGAAACCGTGACTGGGAGTCAAAAATTTCGGATTTTTATTTATAATGCGGAAACCCTGGGGATTTTCCCTTCAACTGATTCTTACATCCTTATTTTTCTAATTTAATAGCAAAGTAGGATTTACTGTCTTTCCATTTTTATAAACAGTAAAATGCAAGTGTGGTCCTGTAGACATACCAGTTGAACCAACTCTACCAATCATTGTATTTGTGTACACAAAATTACCCTTTTTACAGGTGATGGAACTCATATGACCATACAAAGTTTTATATCCTGAATGATGAGTAATAATTACGTAATTTCCGTATGTTGTATTATAACCGGTAGCAGACACAACTCCGTCTAAAGAAGCATAAATTGGAGTTCCCATAGAACAAGCCATATCAAGTCCACCGTGGAATGAACGTTTTCCTGTGCTAAATGGAGAATCACGCCAGCCATAAGGAGACGAAAGCCAATATCTTGTATGGATAGGTTTATGGAAGAGATCTCCATTGATTTCCTGTCTTGTAGTCCAGTCAAGTTCTGCATCTGGGACAAAAATGGAAGTTCCAGCAGTTAATTCAGTATTTACAGCAAGTGCATTTACT
Source organism: uncultured Treponema sp. (assembly GCA_946061765.1). GTDB lineage: Bacteria > Spirochaetota > Spirochaetia > Treponematales > Treponemataceae > Treponema_D. Next base: position 2,656 of record CAMGTC010000041.1, on the reverse strand, counting down.
TTTGCACATTTTTCTGCATCAATTTTATATTTTTGAGCAATTGTTTCAGGAGTTTCACCTGTCTTTTTGATTGTATAAATAATTCCTGTCATAGAAGGAATCTTAAGATATTGACCAACCTGAATTAATCTTGACTGTTTAATATTATTTACACTGATAATTGTATCTTGAGTTATACCGAATTCATCTGCGATATATCCAATCATATCACCTTTTTTTACACGGTATGTCTCATATGTAATCAGAGCATCTTCTTGAGTTGTGTCTTTTTCTACCAATTCTTCTTCTGACTTTTCTGAATTTTCAACCAGTAAGGAATCAATATTTTCATTGTACTCAGGAACTGTGGAAGTTTCAAAACCACCAACACCATTACGGCTATTTACTTTTCCAGATTCTGTAATTATGAAACCTGTTAAACCAACACCAAGACAAAAACCTAATACAGATAAAGCTAGAATAGAAACTGTTTTCATCTTAAAAAACATCTTTATTCCTGTTCTTACAGATGTCATTATACAACACAATCGTTTTGAAAAAAATAACTTTCTCATTTTTTATTAATCCCCACCAGATAAGTTTCAAAACTTTCATTTCTGCAAGCTTCAGGTTTAAAGCCCTTTGCCTGTGTAAAAATTTCTCTCATTTCTTTTAATAGTCTTTGCTGATCCCCATTTTGGAAGATTTTAACAGTAAAATTTCCACCCTGTTTCAGCATTGACTGAGCATACCATATTGCCATTTCTACCAACTGTTCAGAACGAGCTGTATCAACAGTTCTATTTCCTGTAGTTTTAGGAGCTGCATCACAAACTACCAGATCATAAGGTCCATTTTCTTTTATGATTTTACGAACTTCAGGGGCATTTAAATCTCCCTGAATAAAAGTAAGATTTTCTCCTTTTACAGATTTAGACAAAGGATTCAAATCGCAGGAAACAACTTTACCACTACCTTCCATTTTTCTTAAAAGGAATGTTGTCCAGCTTCCTGGTGCTGCACCAAGATCTAAAACAGTATAATTTTTCTTAATCATCCCGAATTTTTCGTCAATTTCCTGTAATTTGTAAACTGAACGAGCAGGATAACCTTCAGAGAATGCTTTTTGTGACCAATAATCTGGTTTTTCATACGAATTTTTTGGCATAGTATTATTTTCGGAAGGAAAATCAAAGAAATTTAGTCTTATAAAGGCAGAAGTATAAAAAAAAGGTCCTCATTATTACAGAGGACCCTATATAAAATAAATAAGTAGAATTATCTTTTTATTTTTGTAATAAAGCAGCAAAAGGATTGTATGTTTCTCCATCATCATCTTTCTGAGAAGACATATATTTTTCTGCAGTTTTATCCTGTTCTACACTACTTGCAGGGCGTAAAGAAATTCTTTTTTGAGAAACATCAATTTTATCTACTACAACGCTCATTTCCTGCCCAACTTTATAAACTTTTTTCAGATTTGTATTTGTACTTACCCCTGCTAATTCGCTTATATGTACAAGTCCGTCAATTCCTGTAGAAAGATTTACAAAAACTCCAAAATCCATAATCTTACTGATTTTTCCGTCAACTTTTGTTCCTGCAGGGAATTTTGTAAGGGCTTCTTCCCAAGGATCTTTCTGTAAAGCCTTAAGACTTACACTTACTCTTTCGTTCTTCCAGTCTGTTTTTAAAACCTGAACTTTTATTTCCTGTCCAACTTCCAGAACTTCACAAGCATCTGAAACTCTGTCGTAACTCATTTCGCTGATTGGGAGTAAAGTTTTAAATCCCATAACATCAACAAAAGCCCCGAATTTTTCAAGGGAAAGAACTTTTCCTTCTAAGATTGCGCCTTCAGTAATCTGACTTGCAAGTTTTCCAAGATTTGCAGCATATTCACTTTCGCCAATTTTACGGTTAGAAAGTATTACATCTTTTCCATCATTCTTGAATTCTGTAATTACAAAAGTTAAATTTCTTCCAACATAAGCTGAAGGTTCTTCTCTGTTTTTAAAACCCATCTGAGAATATGGACAGAAGGCACGGGCATTTCCTATTTTAATTTCATAACCACCCTTTATTTCTTTTTCTACATGACCTTCTACAGGAATTGAATTTTTATATGCATTTTCCAACATTGAAGAATCTGCTTTCTGACCTGCTAATTTTGTTGTAAAACGCATTTCGCCGCCAACTTCACCTGTAAAATAAACTTTAATTTTATCGCCTTCTTTTACACTTACATTTCCTTCTTCGTCAGCCAGTTCGGCTCTATCGAGTACACCTTCTGATTTAGCACTTAAATCAACAAAAATTGTAGAATCTGTAATAGCAACAATTTCTGTCTCAAAAGGTTCTCCAATTTGAAATCTATTTTGCATTTATATCTCCTGAAAAAATTTATTTTAATTAGTTCGTATTTCGAATTTTAACTGGTAATGCATAAAATTGATTTTTATAATCGCATTTGCATTATGAAAAGACTGCCAGTCAGAAAGCAACTGTCAAAACCGCTACCGCCTGCCTGACGGCAGTCAGGGCCTTGCTACATGCATAAGTCGGCAAGGAAACTACCGTTTCCGACTTGCGAATGTTTTTGCCAGCCTCTTTCTTTAGGGCAAACGCATTATAAACAAATATCCGATTTTTTGGCTCCCAGTCACGGGTGCGTGAT
>CAMGTC010000040.1 GCA_946061765.1 uncultured Treponema sp. | reverse complement strand
AGCAGTTTTTACACCAAAGATTTCTGCTGTATCAAGCCTAACTTCTGTAAATATATATGGTCTTATATAATTGAATATATCAAAATCATAAGTAAATGAAAAACCTGTAAATCCTCCAATTCCAATCATACCTTTTGTAAGGTAATCATCAATTTTAACACTACCAAGAATTAACTCAGGCCCAACAAAGAAATTTTTTCCCAAAGCAAAAGACCAGCCAATTGGCACAACAAAAGAACCATTTCCTCCGCCAAGGCCGAATACAAGTCCTTCAAGAGGAATTTGCTCTCCACCCCAGTCGTGAATTCTTTCAAGTCCGGCGTTGATATTTTCTTTAGTTTTTTCTTTTTTCTGTCTTAAAGCTTCTCTTCTCTGAGTTGCTTCCTTATTTTTTTCGTATTTAATCAGCTTTTCGTCGATAGATTCAATTTCTGTAGTTTTTCCCCAGGAAATTTCACGACTAACAGAAATTTTCTTAGATGCAACTTTACGAGGCTTTTCTTCATCCTGACTATGATACCAGACAGAAAGTTCTGTTGCTTTAAAAAGATAGAGGGAAGCCTTTCCTACTACAGGTTTAACAGTGTAATTAGCACGAATTTCAAAAAGACTGTTTTCTTCACTACGAAGCATAGCATCATAGATTTCTACATTTGAAGCATAAATTTCTTCTGCTTCATTTAATTTTTTAGATATATCAACATAACGAACATCAATAGTATCAGAAATCAAATTATCGTAATCAAGAATTTTAGAATTAATTCTTACAGTCCAAAGTTTCTTTTCGCCATCATATCTATTCAAAACAGAATGATTTAATTCTCCAATATAGGAACTTGCCTCATACTTAGAATTTTCAAGAGTTTTATTATCTTTTGTAATCTGATTCAAAAGATCTTTTTCCTCTTCTTCAATTGGTTCATGATAAGTTTCGATAATTTTATTTCTTTCTACTTGTGCTTCTGCCAGAACTTTCTGGATTTTTTCGTCTTCTTTCTTTTGAGCAGCCTTTGTTAAATTACCCTTTGAATCATAATCAATTGGAAGATGTTCCTGATCTTTTATATCATCAATTCTATTATTTGTTTCTTTATCCAACTGGTCTATTGCATTTACAATTGAATTAAAAGCATCACTTCTGATTTCTTCCAATCTTTGTTTATTACTTTCAATTACACTTATAAAATCATAAGAACTCTTAGATTTTGCTCTGTCTTTCTGAGCCTGTTTTTTTAATTGTTCTGCGGCTTTTTTTATTTCTTCATTTTCTTTTGCAAGCTTGCGATTTCTTTCATCAGCTTCTTTTTGAGCCTTTTCCTTTTCGGCAGCATCTTTTTTACTACGATTTTTTTGATCTTCCTGAATCTTAATCTTAACAGCAAGCATTTTCTCTTCTGTGGCATATTGTTTTTTGTCTTCAGAAGCAGCAGTTTTTTCCTCTGCCTTAAGTTTTTCAAGTTGTTCTTTGTATTTTTTTATGTTCCAGCTGGCAACTTTTTCGTTCATCATTTCAAAACTAACGCCAGTTCCTGTATACATTGGAGTTTGAACTCCTCTTGATTTATCAGAAACACTTCTTGAAACATTAGAAAAAACAGTATCAATTGCTACGTTTGATTTTTTCATTTCTTCTGCAAGAACCGAAGTAAAGAGGGAATTTCCACCTGCACCACCGTCTTCTGCAGTTTTACCGGCTTGAGTTGCAAAAAGGTAAAGGAAGTTTATTCCACTTGGAGCGTGAATTTCTGCAAGACCTTTTGAAAAATTTTCTTTTGTATTTGCAAATGGATTATTACGACAGGCATCAAGTACAAAAATCTGAGTTTTAGCATCTACATATTGAAAAATATCATTTACTTTAAAACACTTTAAACTGGCAAGTTTTTCACTATCAATACTTTTATCGTCTATAGGAACAAGATAGTTATTTCCACCAATTTGTACACCATGACCCGAATAATAAAAGAAAGAAACAACATCTGTTCCGGCAGCTTTTACTTTTTCGGAATATTCAAGTATTGCATTTTCTATTCCATTGCGGTCAAGATCATAATAATCATAGACTTCAAAACCATTATTTTTTAAGATTTCGGTAATAAGCTTTGCATCTTTTATAGGATTATCAAGTTTGCTCTGCTCGTAGTTTTGATTTCCAATTACCATAGCAAATCTTGGTTTAAGTTCATTTTCATCACCCTTTGCAAAAAGCGAAAAAGATAAAACAGCATAAAAAGCAATTAAAACAAGTCTCTTAAAGTTTTTCATAATATTTCCTACATCTCACTAATTATTTTTTTACCAGGTTATACCAAATCCTAAATACACTTTCTGATACTTATCGCTAGGACAAGAATTTATAGAAGGAAGTCCAAGAAGTTCTCCATAATTATAAGAAAGTGCATAATCATATCCAATTGTAAGACCAAAAATCTTAAAGAAAAGAATATCAAGTCCTCCGCCAGCTTTACCAATCAGATTAAATCCGTTATCTGCACTGCCAGAAAGTTTTATAAATGGTCTAAAATGCTTTCCTATTTTACAGTTAAAACCAAAGTCCATTCCAAGATCCCAATAGGCAAAAGACTCAATTTCTGGAGTATAGATGGAACAATTTAATCCAAAGAAAGAAAACTTACCTGTAGAAAAATCTAATTCTGCAGAAAACTGATCATAATATTGACTTGTATTTTGAATTCCCTCTGGCATCATAAAATTATTTTCTACATTAACAAATAATCCACCTCGTCCTCTCTGAACAGTCTTTTCTTTTCTTTCCTTTTTTTCTTTTTTAGGCTTGCTCGAAGTAGTATTTCCTGCGGACTGAGTTTTCTTTAATGCCTCTTCTCTTTCCCTTACCTTTATTTTTGCTACTTTTTCATAGGCTTTAGTAATTTCATCATAAGTACGAACTTCAACCTGTGGGTAAATAATAAATTCTTTTGGCATTAAAAGATCTTCATTTTCAGAGTGAATTACTTTTGCACGTTTTTTATCCATACGAACTACATCACATTTTACAGGAATAAATCTATAAACTGATGGACCGTCCCAAGTCATTATTTTGTATGAAAGAGTTATATAAAAAATATCAGTGGAAGATCTGAACAAACTGTCATAAAGTTCAACATTTTCGCTGTATTCTTTAAATTGCTTGTCTGACATTTTATCAATTGGAATATAACGTTTACCTGTTACTTCCTGATAAGAAAGTGGAATTACATACTCAAAGAGGTTTGTATATCCAAAGAATGTAGAAGTAATTACAAGTGGCCAGGTTGCAGTTTCTCCATCAAAATCCATAACACGAACAGTAAGTTCTTCTGTAAAAGAGTTACTTGTGTAAGTTTGAGATTCTAGAGAAGAATACATTTTTTTTAGATTAGCTATAGCCTGACTGTCTGTTTTTTTAATTGAATCATGAAGTTCTTTAGCTCTGTCTGCTTTTTTAGATAAAGCTTCTTTTCTAATTTCTTCGGCTTTCTTTTCGCGGCGTTCAAGAGCTGCCTTAAATGGACGACCTTCACTGTCCGTTTCTGTAATAGAGTAAGGTGCATTTCTAACAGCTTCAATCTTATCATAACAATCTACATCAACATCTTTTGCGTAATCGTTAATTTTTTCTTCTACTTCATCGCGTAAAACTCTAACTTTTCCTTTAAGCTCTTCAATTGCTTCTATTTTTTCTTCTGGATTTACAGATTTTCCTACAACAAGTTTTTGACTAGCTGCCATAGATTCAAATTCTCTCTTACGGCGTTCAATTTCTGCATTTTCTTCAAAAGTTCTTAATTTTGATGCTTCTAATTCCTGCTGAGCTCTTGCACGATCTTCTTCATATTGTTTTTGTTTCTGAAGTCTAATTTCTTCTTCCAGACGGAGTTTTGCTTCCTGTCCTGAACGAGCCTTATCTTCAATAATAGACTGAAGATTACTATTATATTCATTTACTGAAGACTGAGATAATAAAGATAATTCCTTTGCAGAATCTAAATCACGACTCTGCTGTTGACTCATAAATCTGCTGTACTGTTCACCACCAAAAGCAAAAGTCAGACCAGTTGCACTCACATATGGCTGTTGTTCTTTGTTTGTTTTTTCGTAAACAGAAAGTCTTACCTGCTCAAAAAGCTGAGGAATCTCGCTTGTACTATTCATAATCTCCTGTGCCAGGGTATTTGCAAATACTGAGTTTTTACCTGTTGCTTCAAGTACTGGAACATCTGGCTGGGAAGAAAAAAGATAAGCTACAGAACTTTCATTTTTACTTTTTACTTTTGCAAGACTACCTTTTATTCCAATTCCACGAGTACCAGTTGCTTTGAATGGATTATCATATCCCCCGTCAATAATATAAATCTGAGTAGCAGAATAGATATTTTCGGTTACAGAATTTAAAGAAATTGATTTTTCTTTTAAGGCATTTGCATCATGAATATCACCATTATCAATTGGAACAAGGTAGTTTTCATTTCCATCTGTATATCCATGGCCAGAATAATAAATTACCGATACATTTTTTGGATCTTTATTTACAAATTGTGAATATGACTTAAAAATATCAACAGCCTTTTCCGAGTCAACATCTTTATAATGAAAAACAAAAAACCCCTTACTTTCAAGAGCCTTTGTTATTACCTCTGAGTCAGCAACAGAAGTTTTTAATGGATACTCCTGGTAGTGATCGTTTCCAATTACCAGAGCGTAACGTTCCATAGTTACAATTTCTTCCTGGGAATAAATATTTACAGAGAATATAGATAAGAGAGAAATTATTCCCAAAATTTTTTTGATATTAATCTTCATAAACAAACTCCTATTTACTATATGTTGTATAAGTTATTTCTGCTTCAGCCTTATGTACCACTTTTGCAGCTTTTTCGCTAACCTTTTTAATTGCAAGACCACGTGTTTTTGTTGATACAGAAGAAGGACTTCCTCTTACAATATAATAATCATCACTTTCGCGATAATCAGGAATTAAAGCTGTAACTTCTTCAATATTATCCACTGTAACAGCAAAAATCTGCAGAGTTTCTTCGCCATAAGGAGGAATTATTTCGATTGAAGCTACTTCATCGTCAATTACAGGATTTAGTACAACCCATTGATTAACTTCTTTTGATGAAATCTTGCGTACAAAAACTTCTTTACCATCAGCGTAAGGTTCAAGCGGGAACAAATAGGAAAATTCCTGATTAGCTTCGTTAAATACATGACCAATAACATAAATATAGCAAGGTGAAGTTACTCTTGCTTCTATAATTAAACTATCTCCACTTTTAAAAGTTTGAGGTTTTCTGTCTCCGTTGATTCTTATTGAAACTCCAAAATTAGGATCTGCAACATTACCCTTTGCAATTTCCTGTGTAAGTGAATAACCAGCCGGAAGATATTTATATTGACCATAAGCTTCATAAGTCAAACGTATTAAAGGAGTTGAAAGAATAACACTTCCATCATTTTTACAAAGATAAAAGTTTAAAATCATATCATCAGAATCTACAGAGCCAGGAACCATATAATAAGTTCCCTGCAGATAATAAAGGGCATTTCCTTTATCTAAAGCAGTTCTAGAAGACAATTTTCCCTGAATAAATGATGCAATTGTTCTGGAAAATTGAGTAGCAGCTCCGTCTCCTTCGTATTGAGGCGCATATACATAAATTCCGCTGATATTTTTACCTGCATTTTCATTTATATAATCAACTGTAATTTGTGCAGCTTTTTCTAAAGATGTAACATCTCGGGTAAACTTTTTATATTCTGTATTAAAATCTTCTGGTGAAAGTGAAGGACTTGGAATATCTTTTCCTCCAAGGAATTCAACAATCATTTCCATTTTTTGATAATTTGCATATTCCCCGGCAAGAGCTGTATAGGCATTTTCCTTTTTTGTTCCTTTAAGTTTTTTTAAAGAAAGCAACTGGGAATCAATATTTTTACAAGATTTTTCTAATTCCAATTTATATAATGGAAGAACAATTTCAGGATCCATTGAGGCAAGAGCTTCATATTGTTTTTGTCTTCCACTCAAGCCATTATCTGTAATTTCAAAAGTAACTCCATACAATGGCAATTCACTCGAAATCAAAGATTTTTTATCAATACTTGCAGATTTAGATACCTTGTCATTATTTTGAGTCATTGAAGAAGAAGATTCTATCTGACTTTTTACATTTGAATAAAAATAAAAGGAAAGATTAGCAAGAGCATCAGATTTAGCAGCGGCTTCTGTATTACCATGTCCCTGAGCCTTTTTTATTTTTGAATTCTGAGCATACAGTAAAGTTGGTGATAATAATAAAATACAAATCAGCGAAAAGTATAAATTTTTCATACAAACTCCCATAAAAGTAATATAATAAAAAAAACAGAAAAGTAACACTTGTATTTTTATTTTTTTTCTGCAAGGCCTTTAAAAATATGGCTGATTTCTTCTACGAATATTTTTGTATCTTTTTCAAGATTGTTCAGGAATTCATTATTTTCAAGAGAACCAATAACAGCTTCAAGTTCTTTTTCATTTCTATACATCATTGTTCTATAATAATCAGTGTAGTCTTTCTCTCTTGATTTTATAGAAGAAGCATAGATATCATTTGCTACAATTGTTACATCATCAATAATATTCTGATACAAATATGCAGAAAAATCTTCTATTGGGCGTGAATAAAGTTGTTCCAGAAGGTAAAGTGCATATCTAACTTTATACTGTTCATAAGAACATTCACACAAATTATAAAACTGATGAACTGCCTTCCAGTTTGAAATTGAACCGTTTTTTATACAAACAAATAGTTCCTGTATTTTTTGAGAAGGTATTATTTGTCCTCCAACATTTTCCCATTCAGTATACAAAGGCAATTTTCGGATTCTTTCGATTATGTCCAGAGTTAAACAATCTGTATTAACAGATTTACAGAATTCCATAAGAGTTCGAGTAGCAAAATATTTTACTATCTTACGGTACATCTTATAGGCTTTTACAGGTTTATAAATTTTTGCACCATACTTTTTCTGACAAGTTTCATCAAACAAAATAAAACTAGCATCAATATTCTGGTGAAGATAATCTTTTGCAGCCTGATATTCTTCTTCATAGCTTCTTTCTGTATCAAAACCTGCTAATTTTTCTTCCTTAAGATATTTTCTTGTAAGAACAATTAAACGGTCCAGAGCAAACATAACTTCCTGCATTGTATCAGGAGCAAGAGGATCGGTTTCTATATTCTGGACTTTTATAATTCTTTTATCTCTTTTTATAAATTTTGCCTTATTTCTTGTAATAGCAAACATATCGTACAAGTACCACCAGGCAGGTAAAATATGAATTGAGTTTTCACCAGGCTGAGCCGGACCAACTAAAGCAAAAGGATAAGGAATATCCAGTTCAAACTGATAACTACCTTTTGAAATCAAATCAAAAGAAGCAAACCTTGAATTGTGTTTAAAATCCGAAGAAAGGCCCGGCCAGAATCCTCTTTTTGCAAAAATTTCACCATCGGCACTACGTGAATTATGGTTACTTCCAATTGTAGCCCCAGCGGCAATATTTGACTGTCCCATAACGGTAGAAGCAATTAAGAAAGATGAATTATGGTGCTGTTCGTGGAAAGGATAAATAAGGTTATTTAAAATTTCACAACATGACACTGTTGAATTATCTCCCAGGACAGAGTTCAAAAGTCTTGCACCGTATTTTACATGACAGTTTCGCCCAATCACAAATCTTACAGTAATTGCCTGGTAGAAAACATGGCTTCCATAACCGAGGATTCCATTTACCATTTCAACCCCTTCTCCAATTTGAGAAGGTTCTGTCTCTGTAGATAAGATTGTAACATTTTTAATCTTAAGAGCACCCTTTATATAAGTTGCTTTTCCAATTTTTGTATCTTTTACAATTCCGGTATGCTTTATTACAACATCATCATCAATTTCGCCATAAGTATTTAAAGCGCCGGTATTTCCACACTCTGTAAGTTCAACAAATCTTTGTAATAAATCAGGATCATCCCGGTAATGAGACCAGATATAAGCATCAGCCGGAATTAAATCTTCAAAAGGAAGAATTCTTCGTCCATCATTTTCGTTTCCCACACCAATCCAAATTCTATGAGATTCTGGCTCACCATTTTTTAATATACCATTTCCAAACTTAGCATGATTTGTACAGCAAATCTCATTTACATTAAAAAGAATAACCCTATTACCAATTCTATAATTTTCAAGATAAGATACATTATAAATTACAAAATCATCTCCAACGACTGTATTTTTCATTTTAGAACGCTGGATACCGCAAGAAAGATGAAGGTCATTGTAGTTTAATGTACATTTTCTTAATTTTCCTAAAACAATATAACCGGAAAAAAAAGATAAAAATATCAGATTTGGATCAAAACCATCTTTACTGTCATCTACAAAAAAATTATTCCAGGAAGAATCTTCGTTATGATTTCCATTTTTTTCAAGGATTCTAATTTCTTCACGAGTTATATGTCTTTTTCCTTTTAAAACTTCAAGAGGAATATCTATATCATTGGATTTTTTTTTGACAAGTTCTACTTTAACCATACTTGTATTTTAACACTTTTCATGAATATTTGGTATACTAACACATATGAAAAAGGGCCTTACTGAATTATTACTAATCATCTTATTAAGCGCTTTTATTTACGCAAATCCCGCAAAAGCAGTAAAAGAATTCACTCTGGAAAATGGAATGCAAGTCTTTTTACTTGAAGATTTTTCAGATGCCTTAGTTCACATTGATTTAGAAATTAAAGCAGGCTTTTCTAATCAAAGGCCAGACAATACAGGCTTTTTTACACTTTACAGCAATCTGATTAAGGCAAACACAAGTAACCTTAACTTTTCCCTGGTGGAATGTAAATCTGATGCCTCTTCTTATAAATTTACCACAGCAAATTCAGCATTGGAAAAAGACCTTGAAAGTCTGGCTCAGGCTATTTTTAATTCCCAGTTTTCGGATGATTTAATAAAAGAAGAATTAGATTTATTAAAAAAACAGGTTCAGGAAGATTCAAAAACTCCAGCTTATTTAATAAATTCTGCCATTGATTCAAAAATATTTTCTTCTGCCCCATGGAAACATGATTCTGGAATTTATCCTTCAATTTTTAAATACCTTACAACTAGTCAGGCTAGAAATTACCTTGATGATATTAAATACAATTTTTACCAGCCCCAAAAAGCAGCTCTATTTGTGAGTGGAAATATAAATTCAGAAAGCGTTTATAACCTGATAAATAATTACTTTGGAAAATATTATTCTTCGGTAAAAAACACAAAAGACAAGTCCCTTTCAGAAAGTCAAAATGGTCGTAAATATGTTATTTACGATGACGAGTTTTCTAAAGATTTAACTCAGGTTGTAATTCAATATACCTTCATGGATATGGAAAAAGCAGATATCCTTTCTGCCGTTCTAAACAACAATTATTCCACATTTAAAAAAAATGCACTAAATATAGAAGAATTAAACATTCCCGGAAATGAATATATAAATGTTACTCAGGCACATAAAGAAGATAAAACCCGACTTATTTTTCAGACTCTTCTTCAAAAACCAGAAAACAGCAAAATCAAAAGTAATTCTTTAAAACAAAGTCTTGAGTTTTTAAATCAGGTTTTAAAAATAAAAGATGATTTAACAGAGAATGAATTTGAAAGCGGTAAATCAAATCTCCTTTACAATCAGAAAAAAATCTGCCAGTCATCAAGTATTTTTATGCAAAATCTTTCAGACTTCTGGATTATGCAAAACTACACAAATTATTTTTGGCCAGAAGATAAACTTGAAGACTACCCTTACTCACTTACAGTAGCAAAAATGATGGCCCGTAGTAATTATCTGGATAAAATTAGCCGTGTAGAATGCATAAAAAGTCTTGAAGCAGAAGAACCTTATCTTTTTGTAATAATCAACACAAAAGATTTTAAAGACCTCGAAAAAGAATATCTTGAAGCAGGATTTCAACCTTTAAATTCAAAAAATGCTTCCTGGTATTTACAGGCAATGTATAAAAATATAAAAGACCAGTTAAAACCAAATTCAGAACAGATTTCCTACAATTCCAGAAATTCCCTTGATAATGAATTTTACAAGAAAAATTTAGACAGCATAAAATGTCATCAACTGGAAAATGGAATAAAAATTATCACAAAAAATAATCCATACAGTCAGGGTCTTTCCATTTTGTTAAACGTAAAAGGGGGAAAAATGATTTCGGCCAATGACAACGGATTTGAAGAAGTTATGGTAAATCTTTTGAGCCATTTAATCCAAAGAGAAATTTATAATTATCAGTTACAGGGAATTATTTTGGGTAATCCAAGTATAAGCAGTCAAACAGATGTATTCACAAGTCATATTTTAATTGACTGCGACTATATGGATTTTTCTGCAATTATTACAGCTATGTCAAAAGCCCTTATCTACGGACAAATTCCTCCAGCTTCGGCAGACCGTGCAGTTGCAAACCGCCAGTACAAAAAGCGCCTGGAAAATGGAAGTGCCGTAACTCAGTTGATATGTCATGGAATTTCAGATATTTACCCAGCTTCAGATTTTTCAAAAATTTATGATTCCAAAAATGAAGTTTTACAAAATACAAGTTATACAGATATTCTTTCTGCTTATCCAAGTCTTTTAAATGCAAACAAGTATGATTTTATTATTTGCGGAAATTATACAAACGAGGAAGAAATCATAAATACAATATCACAAAATTTTTCAAAATTAGAAAAAACCGAAGATATCTCTTTTAATTTGCCAGAAGGAAAATTGCCAAAAAAATCATCAAAAGTTTCTATTATGCATACATTTTTAACAGATATTCCTGCCCAAGAAGCAGGACCTCAGCCAGCAGTTCTTGTTCCAACTACCGAGTTTCTAGACCCTGCTATTTTTTATTTTCAGGCCCCAGAAGATAGTAAAAATCTTTATCTTTTTAATGCCCTAGTTAATTATCTGGAAACTTTGCTAACCGAGGAAATAAAAAATAATCCACGATTAAAAGAAACAAAAGTTCTTGCCCAGCTTCCCCAGGCTAAAATGAATTTTGCTTCTTTGATTTTTACCAATGTAGCCCACACAAAAGAAATAGATGCCTGCTGGAAACTTTCTATTAATAAGCTCAAAAAAGAATTAGAGAACAATCCCCTTCAAACAAGCCAAAAAATAAAAAATTACTGGAATTTAAAAGAATTAGAATCAAGTGGAAGTAATTCCGGAACGGCACTTTTATTACAAAAAGGCTTTGAATATAATTTTGAAGAACCTAAAGCTGAATTCTATCTGGAAGAATATAAATCTATTCAAAGTGCAAATGCACAAGATTTCTATTCTATATTAAATTACCTGCCAATCACTCCTGAATACAGACTTTATTCAAAAGACAGCAAATATTAACTTATTTCCAAATATGCCCAGGGCAAATATGACATTTTGTTATTGGCATTTGCTATAGAATCAGAGTATACTTAATTGAGGTTTAAAATATCATAATTATATTTTATTTTTCGCCTATAACAAGAATTAGTTACTATCGACTTGATAGTACTATCAGGAGTATTTTATGAAACACAAATCCCTATCAATCGCATCCAAAACAATTGTTCCTGTAATGGTATTATTAATACTTGTCGTATCAATCCTTATTATATCTACGACAAATACCATAAATAAAAGCTGGCATCAAAATGAATTAACAACTATAGAACATCAAACTCTTATAGTTATGAAAAATATTCAAAATGATATTGATAAAACAGCTAAAATTGCTAATTCTGTAATAAATCTTAATTCTTCACTACAAAAAACTTTTAAGAATACTAATCCAAGAGATTTTTCAGAAATTGTGTGTAATAACGCTATTAATCAGTTAAAAGCTGATTACATTGCAGTTTATGACCCTCAATTAAATTTAATTTCGCCTCAAGAATTTGCTGGCGACTCAAGTTTAAAAGAAGCTGTAGTTCAGGCTGCAAAAGGAAATCAATACTCTGGAATTGTTCTTTCTGATGATAAAACAAAATCAATTGCAGTTACAGCAATTCCTCTTAAGGTAAACGGACAGATTGTAACAATTCTCGAAGTTGGTATAGATTGTTCCAAACAAGAAGAACTTGACGACTATCCTAAAACAGTTGGATGTGAAATTTCTTTCATTTATGACAATAAAATTTTCAGTTCTTCAATTGAGGGACGAAAAGGAAATACAATTTCTACAGAAGTTTATGAAAAACTTAAGAATGGTCAAAGATGGGAAGGCTTAATTGAAGTAAGAGGTGAAGATTATACAGCCGTCTACTGGCCTTATCCAGGTGTAGAAGGATTTTCATTATTTATTGGAAAAAATGTAGAAATGATGAATAAAGTAACCAGGTCAATTGGCTTAGGAATTTTCTATATGGAAGTAATTGTCAATATTCTGGTTTTTCTTTTCTTAATCTTTCTTATTACATTCATGATTTTAAAACCTTTAAAAAGAACTAATGATGCAATCGCTGGACTTTCAACTGGAGATGCAGATCTTACTTACAGATTACCAGTTCATGGAAATGATGAACTTGCACAGTTAGCTAAAGGTGTTAATAAATTTATTGAATTACTACAGTCAATGATGAAACAGATTCAAGAAAACTCTAATAGTATTAATGATGTTATTCTTGAGTTAGGCTCTAGTTCTCAGGAAACAGCAAGTGCCACAACAGAGATTATGGCAAATATTGAATCTGTAAAAAATCAGGCAAAGAATCAGTCTAATGCAGTAACAAATGCAAATAGCATTATTGAAGAATCAAACACATCAATGAAACATCTTCAGACAAATGTAATAGCTCAAACTTCCGATATAACAGAATCATCAGCCGCAATTGAAGAGATGATTGGTAACATTAACTCTGTAACTAATTCAACAGGAAAGATGTCTCATGCATTTAATGACCTGGCTCATTTAATTTCTGAAGGTTCTACAAATGTAGTAGCCTGCTCTAACGTAATTGCTCAAGTAGAAGAAAAGTCTAAAATCTTGAACGATGCAAACAATACAATCAAATCTATTTCTTCACAGACTAACCTTCTTGCTATGAATGCAATGATTGAATCTGCACACGCTGGTGAAGCTGGAAAAGGATTTGCAGTTGTAGCAGACGAAATTAGAAAACTGGCAGAAAATTCAGGTTCTCAGGCAAAAGCAATTGAAGAAAATATCAAAGAAATTTCAAATCTAATAAACGAAGGTGGAAGACTTGCAAACCTTTCTCAGGAAAGCTTTACAGTTATCAACAATCAGGTAAATATTGTAGATCCAATTGTTTCTCAGATTTCTAATGCAATGGATGAACAGTCTGCAGGTTCCTCACAAATTCTCAAAGCCCTTGCAAATATGAAAAATGAATCTGTAACTGTAGATGATTCTTGTAAAGAACTTGAAAGAGGAATTGAAGAGATTAAAAATGATATGGTTGCAGTAAGCGAGATTTCTTCTACTATTCTTGGAAGTATGGACGAAATGGCAGCCGGATCTGGCCAGATTAGTAAAGCAACTCAGCAGGTATCAGAACTTGCACTTAAAACAAAAGATGCAATGGAAACAATTAATCAATTAATTGGAAAATTCAAAGTATAATTAACTTTTCCAAAAAAAACTAAAGCAGTTACTTTTAATTAAACTAGATGGAAGTAACTGCTTTTTTATTTAGGGTTTATTACAAATCCTAAAAACGGCCGAGTCAAGGGCTTGAA
>CAMGTC010000039.1 GCA_946061765.1 uncultured Treponema sp. | reverse complement strand
AACTTTTTTTATTTTATAATGAATTTTGAAGGGGGGCAAGGTTTTAGAAAAACATAAAACAATATTATTTTATTGACATAAGGATTTTGAATAATTAAATTTAAAAAAACTTATGCAAGGAGAATCCTTATGAAAAAATTTCCAAAATGGGCCATTGCAGTAATTATTGTTTTGGTATGTCTTTTATCAATTGCTTCATGTTACAAAAAAACTTACAACTCACTGGTAAGTGCTGATGAAAACGTAGAAGCCTCATGGGCAGAAGTTCAGAATCAATATCAAAGACGTTTAGATTTAATTCCAAATCTTGTATCAACAGTAAAAGCTGCAGCAAAACACGAAAATGATGTATTTACTCAGGTTGCAGAAGCTCGTTCAAAAGCTGGCGGACAGATTAACGTTAGTGATGAAATTTTAAATGATCCAGAAGCCTTTGCAAGATATCAGCAGATTCAAGATCAATTGGGGTCAAGCCTTCAGCGCCTGCTTGCAGTTTCCGAAAACTATCCTGAATTAAAGGCAAACGAAAATTTCATTTCACTACAGGATCAACTTGAAGGAAGTGAAAATAGAATTACAGTTGCCAGACAGCGTTTTAACGAAAATGCTAAGATTTACAACAAAATAGTAAGAGCCTTCCCCACAAATATTATAGCTAACATGAGTGGTTTTGAGAAAAAATCCTACTTTACTGCCTCAAGCCAAGCTCAAACTGCCCCAAAAGTTGAATTCTAATTCTGGGAAAATCTTCAAACTGGAGACTTAATTGAAATATAAAACCTTACTAAAAAAGCTTAATCTTAAACAAAAAGATTTTGATGATATCAAGGAATCTGTTGCAAAGGCAGAAGAAAAAACTACTGGAGAAATTGCTTTGGCAGTTACAGCCGAAAGTGCCCATTATTCTTACTGGGAATTACTGGCTTCCAATATTTTTGCAGCAATTGTACTTATAGTTCTACTTTCTTTTTCAGATAAGATTCATGACATTTACAAAGTTCTCTACTGGCAGAATGAGCCAGTTTGGATTCTACCGGCCTTTTTTGTAATTTCGTGTTTTGCTGCTATTGTAATTGCTTTTTACCTAGCAAATATTCCCGCAATAGACCGAATAATTGTTCCAAAAAGAATTCAAAGTCAGTGTGTTACTCACAGAGCATTCCGCTATTTTACAGAAAGTGGAGTTTATGATACTGCTGAACATTCCGGAATTTTGATTTTTATTTCATACATGGAACATCAGGTAAGAATAGTTGCAGATTCTGGCATTAATAAAAAAATCAGTCAGGATATGTGGAATCTGATTGCAGACGAAATTTCTGAAAATCTTAAAAATGGAAAAACAAAAGAAGCCTTTTTAATCGCCGTTGAAAAATGCGGTCAACTTCTTGCAGAAAATTTTCCACCTCATCAGGAAAACCCAAATGAACTTACAGATGGACTTGTAATTTTGGAGGATGAAGAATGGTACTAAATAAAATAAAAAAATTCATTTTATTACCTTTTCTTACATTAAATATTACTGGTCTTTGGTCTCTTGAAGTTCCTGCCTTAAAAGGACGTGTTAATGATTATGCAAATATAATTAATCAAAACACCGAAAATGAAATCACAAATTACTTAAAATCTCTTGAAGACAGCACAGGGATTCAGATGGCAGTCCTTACAATTCCAAGTTTACAGGGAGATGATATAACTTCTTTTAGTATCAAAACTGCAGAAAAATGGCAGATTGGTAGTAAAAATAAAGATGACGGAGCAATTTTACTTGTAGCTTTGGATGAAAGACTTGTAAGAATTGAAGTTGGCTACGGTCTTGAAGATAAATTAACAGATGCAAAATGTGGTCTAATCATAAGAAATGTAATTATTCCTGAATTCAAAAATGGGAATTATTCTTCTGGAATTGAAAAAGGAATTAAAAACATGGTTGGTATTGCAAGTAATGATGCAAAACTGATTACAGATTCTGTTGAAGAAGATAAAGACGAAAGTAACGAAGTAGCATATGGCATTTTATCTATGATAATCTGGCTGATTTTCCTCTTCATCATAATAATTTCAAGAAGCGGCAGACATTCTTTCTTAAGACCATTATTTTTCCTGGGAATGATGAACAATTCCAGCAAATATAGAAACAAGACTTCATTCGGCAACGGATTTGGTTCAGGTTCTTCAATTGGCGGAGGATTCCACGGTGGCGGAGGACATTTTGGCGGTGGAGGTGCAAGCGGCCACTGGTAAGCGCTTTAAGCAAAATTAAGCCTAAAATTCTTACGAAAAGATTATAAACACCTTAAAATTTGTGCCATATATACAATAATACCTGTGATTTCCGTCATAGGCTTTATTGTTTTAACCCCATATTTATTGTAAAATATAAAAAGTTTTTAAATTGGAGGAAATAATGAAAAAATTAAAAATTGTTTCAGTTGCTCTCCTTGCAGCAGCTGTACTTTTGACAGGTTGTACAAAAACAGCAGCAAAGAAAGATTACATTCTTGCAACTGGCGGTACAAGTGGAACTTACTATCCATTTGGAGGAGCAATCGCCAATATTTGGAATACTAAAGTAGAAAATATGAATGTAACTGCACAGGCAACAGGTGCATCTGCAGAAAACCTCAGACTTATTAATAAAGGTGAAGCAGAATTCGCAATTGTTCAGAATGATGTTATGGATTATGCATACAACGGAACAGATTTGTTCGCAGGCGAAAAACTCGAAAACGTATTAACAATTGGAACTCTTTATCCAGAAGTAGTACAGATTGCAGTAGCACAGTCAAGCGGAATCACATCTGTTACTGACTTTGCTGATAAACGTATTTCTGTAGGTGATGCAGGTTCTGGAGTTGAATTTAATGCAAAACAGATTATGGAAGGCTACGGAATTTCATTTAATGACATCAAAAAAAATAACCTTTCTTTCAAAGAATCAGCTGATGGTATTCAGAACGGTACTTTGGACGGATGTTTTATTACTGCTGGAGTTCCAAACTCAGCTTTACAGGAATTAGCATTCACAGCAGGACTTTCATTAGTTCCTGTAAGTGGAGCTGCCGCTGAAGCAATTATGGGTAAATATTCATTCTACACTCTTACAACAATTCCTGGCGGAACTTATAAGGGTACAGACACTGACACTTCTGCTTTGGCTATAAAAGCAACATTAGCAGTTAGTGCAAAACTTGATGACGACACTGTTTACCAGATGACAAAAGCTTTATTCGAAAACTTAGATGAACTTGCTCGTGGACATGCAAAAGGTGCTGAAGTTTCTGCTGCAGCTGCTGTTACAGGTGTTTCAGTTCCATTCCACCCAGGTGCTCTTAAATATTACAAAGAAAAAGGTTTAATCACTGAGTAATTTACTCATTGAACTTAAATTAAATTGAAAAGAAAATTTTACATAATACTTTTTTCATTTTTATTCTTTTTATTATTTGCAGGGGTAATCTTATTTACTCCTGCAATCACCCTTCTTAGTATCAGTAACAGAAAAAATCCTACAGAAGTTTATTATTCTTTGGATGGATACAAGAAGGGCTTTACCCTTTCTTATACCCATTCTGTAAACAAGGGCCGGGTTCATGATTATTATGAATGTTTAGAAGACGGAAATCTTTTACTTAATCAAACATTATTTGTTTCTTACGGAGCAGGGATTCCAGAGCCCTATGAAAGTTCTGGAGCAGATTTTACAGTTACAAGCAATGGATATAAAATCAGTAATTTGCAAAGAAAAATTCCAAGACTTGTAATGGCAGTAGGTATTATTGCAAATCATTCAATCACTTTTGAGCAAAATGAAGATTTTAAAAATCTAAAGACTAAGGAATATTTCTTAACAGATTATTTCAAAGCTCAAACAAGCATAATTTTAGAAATCAAAAAAGTTTCATTAATGAACTTTTTATTACATAAATTCAAATAATTTAAAAAGGAGGTCCAAATGGACAAAAACAAAACTTCTCAAAGCAAAAAAGCTCCACAAACCAGTGGTCCTGTAGAGAACATTCTGCCAACAACAAATGAACAAGAAATGCAGAAGTTAATGAATGATTTAGACAGAGAACAGGCCTACCGAGAGCATAAATGCTGGAGACAGTATGTTACTGTTATAATCTCCATCATTTTTGTAGTTTTCCAGCTCTACGCTTCTCTTTCAGGACACATTCCAGCCCAGGTTTTAAGAGCTTCTCACCTTGCTTTTGTTCAGCTTCTTGCCTTTTTGCTCTTCCCTGCCAGTAAAAAAATGCCAAAAAACACTCTACCCTGGTATGATGTTACGCTTGGACTTACTGGGGCCGCATGCTGGCTTTACATTGTTATAAACTTTCAAATGTATGCCCACGGATTTCAGAATACTTTAGTAAGTCGTGCCGGTAATAATACCCTCTTAGATGTAATAATTGGAATTATTGGAATCCTAATTCTCTTTGAAAGCTGCCGCCGAATTGTTGGACTTCCAATTATGATTATAGCAGCAGTTTTTATGCTTTACGCCTTTATTGGTAAATATCTGCCAGGATTTTTACACCACAGAGGATATTCTTTACAAAGGGTAGTATGTCATCTTTTCTACAACACAGAAGGAATTATGGGAACTCCAATTGGAGCATGTTCAACATTTATTTTTCTTTTTATTCTTTTTGGTGCTTTATTGGAACGTACTGGAATTGGACAATTCTTTATTGATTTATGCAATGCAATCGCTGGTGGAGCCAGTGGTGGCCCTGCAAAAGTTGCAGTTTTATCTTCTGCCCTTTTAGGAACTGTTTCAGGCTCATCTGTTTCAAATACTGTAGGTTCTGGTTCATTTACAATCCCAATGATGAAAAAATTGGGATATAAAGGAGAATTTGCCGGAGCTGTTGAAGCCGCTGCCTCTACAGGCGGACAGTTGATGCCTCCAATTATGGGAGCAGCAGCCTTCCTTATGGCAGAAAGTCTTGGAGTGCCTTATATTTCAATCGTTAAAGCTGCAATTATACCAGCTATTTTATATTTTGCAGGTATTTTTATTACAGTTCACCTTGAAGCTAAAAAACTTGGATTAAAAGGACTTCCTCGCGAACAACTTCCAAAAATTGGACCACTTTTACTCCGCAGTTATATGATTTTACCTTTGATTGTAATTATAGTTTTCCTTTGCATTGGTAAAACAGCCGTATACGCAGCCTTTATGGGTATTCTTGCATGTCTTTTGATTGGCATTGCAGTTTCTATAGTTGATATTTCTAAAGGTCATAAACCTACTTTTAGAGGAAAAGATATTCTTGAAGTAATGTGTGCAGCCGCAAGAAATATTATTTCTGTAGCAATTGCTTGTGGTATGGCAGGAATTATTATTGGAATTGTAACATTAACAGGATTAGGCCTTAAATTAGGAGCAGGACTTGTTTCCCTTGCCCATGGAAAATTATTTCTAACCCTTCTGTTTACAATGCTTGCTTCTATTATCTTAGGTATGGGGGCTCCTACAACTGCAAATTACCTTATAACTTCAACAATCACCGCTGGAGCAATTATTCAATTAGGAGTTGTTCCTCTGGCAGCACATATGTTTGCATTCTACTTTGGTATTATTGCCGATGTAACTCCACCAGTTGCTCTGGCCGCTATTGCAGGAGCCGCTATTGCAAGGGCAAAACCAATGAAAACGGCCTTTAATGCTACAAAACTAGCCATAGGAGCTTTTATTATTCCATATATGTTTGTTTACAATCCAAAAATGCTTATGATTGATTCAACTCCTTTTGGAGTTATTGCAATTATTGTAACAGCATTAATTGGTATGTTTGGAATGAGTGTTGGACTCGAAGGCTATGGATTCGGATTTACAGGAATTTTCCATGGCAGCAAAAAATCAAAAAAACTTATAAAAACTTTTGATATTATAGAAAGAGCATTATTTATAATTGCAGGACTTCTTTGTGTAATCCCAGAATCAAAAACAGACTTATTTGGACTTTTATTTATGTCACTTTTGATTGTTTATCAAATTGTTCTTAAAAAGATTAAAGCCCTAAGAGCTAACAAAAGTAATTAGCCCGAAATTCGAACTAATAAATTTTTTTTACTTGACGATTGGCTTTTTGAATTATTATCTTAATTATATTGATAGATAATAAAAGAGGTATAGATATGAAAATTAAACCATTAGCTGACAGAATTCTTGTTAAGAACGACAAAGCAGAAACAAAAACTGCAAGCGGACTTATTATTCCAGAAGCAGCACAGGAAAAAACTCAGACTGCAACTGTTGTAGAAGTTGGACCTGGTACTGAAAAGGTAAAGATTACTGTTAAAAAAGGTGATAGAATCATGTACGATAAATATGCTGGAACACAGCTTAAAATCGACGGTGAAGATCACCTTATTCTGAAGATGGAAGATGTAATCGCTATTGTAGAGTAAATAATACAATGGGTACAAAAAAGGGGCTGACCAAAAAGTTCGTTGCGTAGCGTCATTCCGAACTCGTTTCGGAATCTATGCACTGTATATAGCGTAGATGCTGAATCAAGTTCAGCTTGCCTATACTTATTGGTCAGTCCCTTTTTTCTTTAACCGTAAAAAATATAAATTTACAGTACAGCTTTTAAAAACTGCTGTAATCTAGGACTTTTTGGTTGTGTAAATATAGCATCAGGACTACCTTCTTCTGCGACATAACCGCCATCCATAAAAAGAACTCTATCGGCTACTTCTCGGGCAAAACCCATTTCGTGAGTTACAACTACCATTGTCATTCCTTCGTTTGCAAGATTTTTAATTACCTGCAAAACTTCACCAACCATTTCTGGATCCAAAGCCGAAGTTGGTTCATCAAATAAAAGAACTTCGGGATTCATTGCAAGGGAACGAACAATTGCAATTCTTTGTTTTTGTCCGCCACTTAATGTTGAAGGATAAGCATCTGCTTTATCAACAAGGCCTACTCTATTTAATAACTCCAGGGCCTGACTTTTAGCTTCTTCTGAATTTTTTAATTTTAATGTCAAAGGTGCAAGCATTATATTTTCCAGAACAGTTAAATGTGGAAAAAGATTAAAATGCTGAAATACCATACCCATTTTCTGACGGCATTGATCAAGATTTACCTTTTTGTCTGTAAGATCTTGACCTTCAAATAAAATATGCCCTCCAGTAGGATTTTCAAGTCTATTTAAACATCTTAAAAATGTTGATTTTCCAGAACCAGAAGGACCAATTACTACAATCTTTTCTCCTTCTTTAATATCAATGGAAACATCTTTTAAAACATGTAAATCTCCAAAACTGATTTTTAAATTACTTACTTTAATTAAAACCTTATCTGTCACTTTTTGCCAACCTTTTTTCTAGAAGTCCAAAAATCTTTGTAAGACCAACTGTTAAAATCAAATAAATGATTGCACAGGTTAATAATGGAATCCATGCGTTGTAGGTCGCATTACGAATCATATCTCCGGCTTTAGTCATATCTTGTACGGCTATAAAGCTGGCAACTGAAGTTTCCTTAATTAAAACAATAAATTCACTTGTATATGTTGGAAGACTTGATTTTATTGCCTGAGGAAAAACAATCTTAAAAAGAGTCTGCCATTTAGAAAGACCTAAAGATCTGCCAGCCTCTGTTTGACCAATATCAACTCCCTGAATACCAGCACGGAAGATTTCTGTACAATATGCCCCAGAATTCAACCCATAAGAAATAATTGCAACTAATAATCTAGGCCAGCGTAAAGGTGCAAAAATAACAAAATAGAAAATCATCAACTGAGTAGCAAGAGGAATACCTCTTAAAACAGTTGTATAAAGATTTGCTATAAATCTGAGAATCTTACTATCTGAAATTTTCAACAAGGCAAAGGAAAAACCTAATACTGTTCCAATCAGAATAGCGCAGATGGCAATTAAAAGAGTTACACCAAGACCTTCCAGAATAAGCATATAGCTTTGTCCTGAAATTAAGGTGTCATAAATTTGTTGAAACACAATAACTCCTAAAAGTAATAAAAATAGAATTCAATTATAAAGAAAAAAGGACAGTATTTAAATACTGTCCCATCTCAGAATAATTAGAAATTGTAAGTTTCTCTAAATAATCTACTTTCTTACGATGATAACCTGTTCAGAAGCAAAGTAAGGATCTGAGAAATCTACATTCTTTTTTCTTTCTTCTGTAACAGACATACCAGCAGCAATAAAGTCAATTGTTTCAGCCTGAAGAGCAGGAATAAGACTGTCAAAAGCCATATCAACTACTTGAAGTTTCTGGCCACCCTTTAATGCAATTTTCTGACCCATTGTAATATCAAAACCAACTACATCACGGCCATTTACATATTCAAATGGTGGGAATGCAGCATTTGTTCCAAGTTTTAATACAGTATCAGAAGAAACAGCTTCTACTGTAGGAATTACGATTTTTCCATCTGTTGGCATAAATGCATTTACTAAATCTTCATATTCACCATTTTCTTTCATTACAGCAATTGTAGAGTTAATCTGAGCTAAAAGATCAGGATTACCTTTTTTAACTGCAATAGCATATTCTTCTTTATTTTCTGCAAAATAAGGATCGCGTACAATTACTAAATCAGAATTTCTCTTTACAATTTCTTTTGCTGGAAGTTCATCAATAACAACAGCATCAATTGCACCAGCCTTAAGGTCCAATGCAGCATCAATTGCAGATTTAAAAGATGAAAGTTTTACATCTTTTACATTTACACTTACCCAAGTTTCACCTGTTGTTCCACTCTGGCAACCAATTTTTTTACCTTCAAGGTCAGCAATACCAGTAATCTTTACTTCTGCCTTCTTTGACTTCTTTGATTTTTTTTCAGCAGTTACTGTAGAAAAACAAAGACCTGCTACTAATAAAACAGCGATAATTTTCTTCATAAATATACCTCTTTTCATCAAAATATACAGCAAAATGTATTTTTATGCAATAAAAACTGTATATTTATACATTTTTTTTAATTCAATAAATACCTTATTTACACAGTCACTCCCCTTAAGGCCTGACACCCCTTGTCAAGTTGATAGAATCTTCAGGGGGAAAAAAAATCCGCAAGTCTTATACAAACCTGCGGATTTAAAGCTAGCAATTAAAATTAATCAATAACTACTTTTTCCAAGTGCCAGATGTCTCTTACATAATCTTCGATTGTACGATCAGATGAGAATTTTCCTGAATTAGCAATATTCTTCAAAGCCATCTTTGCCCACTTTTCTTTATCCTGATATGCAATTGCAATTTTTTCGCGTGCCTGAGTATAAGAATCAAAGTCTGCAAGTACATAGTAAACATCAGGACGCTGACCTTCTACACCATAGATTAAAGAATCATGTAATTCTTTGAATAACTGATGTGTTGGATCATAAGTTCCATCTACAAGCTGATTAACAACCTTAGCAAGGCCTGGATTTCTATCAAGATAATCCTGTGGATTGTAAGAGTGTTCTGCTTCCATTTTCTTGATATCTTCTGTCAAAAGACCAAATACAAAACCGTTTTCTTTTCCGGCTTCTTCAAAGATTTCAATATTAGCTCCATCCATTGTTCCAAGAGTCAAGGCACCATTCAACATAAATTTCATGTTTGAAGTTCCTGATGCTTCAAGTCCTGCAGTAGAAATCTGCTCAGAAACATCTGCAGCTGGGAAAATCTTTTCGGCAACAGAAACACGATAGTTTTCTACAAAAACAACTCTTAACTTTCCACGAACACGGCGGTCATTGTTAATTCTTTCTCCAACTGTATTAATAAGTTTGATAATTGATTTAGCACGTCTATATCCAGATGCAGCCTTAGCACCAAAAATAAATGTTCTTGCAGGTGGATTATAACTTGGATCATCAACAATCTTATTGTAAAGATACATTACATTAAGAATATTTAAGAGCTGACGTTTATATTCATGAAGACGTTTTACCTGAACATCAAAAATTGATTCTGGATCAAGGAATTCATTCTGAGTATGTTTAAGATAATCAGCAAGAGCCTGTTTATTTTCCATTTTGATTCTGATAAGCTCTTTAATTGAATCTTTATCATCAATGAATTTTTCAAGGCCCTTAAGTTTTGTTAAATCTTTTTCCCATCCATGTCCAATTCGGTCTGTAATGAATTTAGCAAGCTGAGGATTTGCATTAAGGCACCATCTTCTCTGAGTAATACCGTTTGTCTTATTGTTGAATTTTTCCGGATAAATTGCGTACCAGTCTTTTAACTCAACATTTTTAAGCAAATCTGTATGAAGTTCAGCTACACCGTTTACACTAAAACATGAATGAATAGCCATCCAGGCCATATAAACCATATTATTGTGAATAATAGCCATATGTTCATGTTTGTAATAATCATTAGGGAATTTTTCGCGTAATTCAATAACTAAACGACGGTTGATTTCTTCTACAATCTGATAAATTCTAGGCAAGAGCCCCTGGAAAATTGAAATTGGCCATTTTTCCAAAGCTTCTGCAAGAATTGTATGATTTGTATAAGCAAATGTGTGTGTAACTACATTCCATGCTTCATTCCAGCCAACATTATAATCATCCATAAGGATTCTCATTAATTCAGGAATTGCAACTACTGGGTGAGTATCATTCAACTGAATTACATGTAATTCTGAGAATTTAGAAAAATCTGTACCGTAATCTGCTACGTAATGACGAACTAAATCCTGTAATGAAGCTGAAGAGAAGAAATATTGCTGTTTAAGACGCAAAGCCTTTCCAGAAGGTCCATTATCATTTGGATAAAGAACACGGCTGATATTTTCTGCCGAATTCTGACGTTCAACAGCACGGTTATATTCCATGTTATTAAAAAGTTGTAAATCAAATCCATTTGGACTTGAAGCCTGCCATAAACGCAAAGTATTTACAGTTTTTGTATCGTATCCAAGAATTGGCATATCATAAGGAGTTGCTGTAACTTCTTCTGCATTTTCGATATGGAAAGAAGGCTGCCCATCTGGAGTTCTACCATAAGCAATTGTTCCTCCAAATTTTACAGTAACTGCAAGGTCTGAACGTTTAATTTCCCAAGGATCACGGTGTTTTAACCAGTTGTCAGGATATTCAACCTGATATCCATCTTCGATTCTCTGTTCAAACATACCATATTCGTAACGGATACCATAACCATGTCCCGGATAATCAAGAGTTGCAAGTGAATCAAGGAAACATGCAGCAAGACGACCAAGACCACCATTTCCAAGACCGGCATCTGGCTCTTCATCTTCAATCATATCAAAATCAATGTTCATCTCTTTAAGAACATCTTTTACAGCATCTTTAATACCTGCATTGATAAGATTGTTACTTAAAGCACGTCCCATCAAAAACTCTGCAGATAAATAATAAAGTTGTTTTGTTGGCTTTTTGCTATACTCTGCACGGGTTGACATCCAATTTGGCATAATTATTTCTAATGCTGAAGCAGAAACTGCATCAAATAAATCATGCTTGTTTGCCTGAGAAATATCCTTTCCATACTGTCTGCGTAAACGGGCAGAAAGGTTTTCTTTAAACTCTTCTACGTTAAATACCATTAATATCTCCTCTCATTTTGATATTACACTCTACTTTTTTTTGAATGGTTTAAGTTTACAGTGTTTTAATTCCATTTTCAATTGACGGCAATAATTTACATCCCTACTTACTAATCAAAATTATTGAACAACCCGCTACAAGTACATAACGTCTTTGTTCAACCAGCAACTCTTCTTTACCTTCTTCCAGAATATCCTCAGGACTATCCAGACATGTATCAAGTAATCTGTACCACTTGTGATTTTCTCGGGTAGCTGGCAAAGTTATTGTTAAATCATAAATATCAGTATTTGTTGCAATATAAAAACTGTTGTCAGAATCTTTTCCATTTAGTTTAAAGGCTAAAAATCGGTCTGCCTTATTCCAATCTGGCACTTTTGCATTTATATCAAGCCAGTTGATATCAGGAATTGTTTCTTTATTATAACTTTCTTTGTAATACTGTTTACGACTAAAAATATTGTGATTCTTTCTAAGATTTATAAGTAAAGAAGTAAATCTTACAAGTCCCTTGTTTTTTACAGCAAGATTCCAGTCATACCAGGAAATTTCGTTATCCTGACAGTAGGCATTATTATTTCCCCTTTGAGTTCGGCGCATTTCATCTCCACCCAGCAGCATTGGAACTCCCTGGGAAAGTATTAGATACATCAGGGAAGATTTTATTTTTTTAAGCCGTAAACTTTCTATTTTTGGATTTGTACAATCCCCTTCAAAACCATGATTATAACTTAAATTATCATCAGAACCATCACGATTATTTTCTCCGTTTTCTTCATTGTGCTTTCCGTTATAACTAACCTGATCGTTTAAAGTAAATCCATCGTGAGCGGTAATAAAATTGATGGAAGCCAATGGAGAACGTCCCGAATAACTGTATAAATCTGAAGAACCTGCAATTCTTGTAGCAGCTGCTGTAGCAGATTTTTCATCTCCACGAACAAATCTTCTTAAATCATCACGGAAACGCCCGTTCCACTCACACCAGCGATTATTTTCCCCTGCAGGAAATCCACCCACCTGATAAAGCCCTGCAGCATCCCAGGCCTCGGCTATAATTTTAGTTTTAGCAAGAATTGGATCCTGACTGATTGCATAAGTAAGAGGAGGAACTTCCCAAGGAGCGCCATTTGGTCCTCTTGTTAAAATAGAAGCCAGATCAAAACGGAAACCGTCAACATGCATTTCTAAAACCCAGTAACGCAAACTATCTAAAATAAACTGTTCAGTTACAGGATGATTACAATTCATAGAATTTCCACAACCAGAAAAATTCATGTAATACTGTTTATCGTTTTCAGGCAGAGAATAATAAACATTATTTTGTAAACCACGGAATTCAAAAGTATAACCGTGCTCATTTCCTTCGGCAGTGTGGTTATAAACAACATCAAGAATTACTTCAATTCCAGCTTTGTGTAATTCTTTTACCATTTGTTTAAATTCTCGGACAGGACCTCCTGGAGTACGGTCTGAAGAATAGGAAGTTTTTGGGGCAAAAAATCCGATTGTAGAATAGCCCCAGTAATTTACAAGTTTTTCTCCCGTTCTAGGATTTGTATTACCATTTTCGTTTTCATCAAATTCAAAAACAGGAAGTAATTCAACGGAAGTAATTCCTAATTCTTTTAAATAATCTATTTTTTGTGTAAAAGCTTTATAAGTTCCTGCAATTTCAGCATCTATTCCAGAAGTTTTTGAGGCAGTAAAGCCTTTTACATGAGTTTCGTAAATTATTGTTTTTTCCAGTGGATAATTAAGAGGCTTATCCCCTTCCCAGTCAAAAGCATCATCTACGACTACACATTTTGGAAAATTAGAAAGATCTTGAAGTTGCCCTTGAGTATTAGAAACAAATCCTTTTTCATGCTGATTATTATAACTTCTAAAAACTGAACCAACTGTAAAGGCCTTTGCATGAGGATCAAAAAGGTACTTGTGAAAATTATATCTTAAACCATTTGTTGGCTCATAAGGACCATCAACCTGATATAAATACATTGTACCGGCTTTTGCACCTATTACTTCAATGTGCCAGATATCTCCACTTCTATTTACTACTGGATCAAAATCAAAAAATTGGCAAGGTTGACAGGCAATGTCTGAATCAAAAAGACAAAGCCTTACTTTAGTTGCATCTTTGCTATAAATTGAGAAGTTCACGCCTTTAGCTGTAAGTACTGCTCCTAAAACTGAAGGTTTCCCATTAGAAATTGAAAAAACAGTCATAATTGCAGCATTTTAGCACACTCTAGTGTAAAATTCCACTTTTTTATTATTTTAACAATTCTTTATTAGCCCAGGGCTTCCGCATTATAAACGCTTTTCCGTAATGTTGGCGCGAAGGAGCGGGGC
>CAMGTC010000038.1 GCA_946061765.1 uncultured Treponema sp. | reverse complement strand
TATACAATCAGTCCAAAAGTTATGGCTTCGGGAAATGTAAATAAATATGGGGCCAGAATAGAATCCATTACTTATACAGATTATTATTCAACTCTGGAAGGTTCTGCAGATGTAATTTTGAATATAAACGAAGGTATGTTTGATTCTGCCACCTTGCTGTTAAATGTAGAAAGACCATCCTCTGATGAAAGTATTTCTATGGATGCATCACTTTCGAATCCAGAGCATGTAAAACTTTCTGGAGAATCTATTTTATCTTCTCTTTATTTAAGTTCACAGATTCAGCTGAATGATTTTAGTTTAAACAGATTTGCAAAAGCAAGCCACGAAAATAACACTGTAACAGCCTCTTTATTTGCAACTGGAACTTTGGATAATCCATATATTGCCCTTACAATTCAAAAACTTTCTATGCTTTTAGCTGCTACTTTCTGGGAAGTTTCTGGAATTGCAACTCTTGAAGATAACGGAATTAACGTTCACGATTTTAATGTAAGCTGCCCTGGTATGGAATTTAAAAACATTAATGCAGATTTTTCTCTGGATTCTTATACAGGAAATGGAAATGCAGAATTTGTAATGGGAGATAATCTTTACAATATAGTAATTCCATTAAGTATAAATGTAGATGATACTTACGTTGAAGAAGGTTCATTATTACCAGAAACACTTAATCTTACAGTGTCTGCTCATGATGTTTCTGGTACTTTGATTAAAAAGCCTTTTGAATTAACTCTTGGCGCTCTTTATGCAAACAATACCTTTAATTTTTATTCAGATGATAAAATTGGAGTTTATGGTTCTTTTTCTACCAGGGGAGAACTTGATATTACTTCTGTAAATCAGATGGCAGCCCTAAAAGTAATCGGAAAGATGGATAAATCCAATAGCGAAATCAATATTAAAAATCTTAATGTAAAATTACCAGAGCTCTGTAGTTATCTGAATATAGATGAATTTGCAATTGTAAAAGAAGGTGTACTTGAAGGTAATCTTACTTTAAGTGGTGATATGGACGACCCGGATCTTAAGGGGGCCATGAAAATTTCTGGTCCTAGGGTTAATGTTCCAATGGTATTTAAAAATGATATTACTACCGAGAGTATTTTAATTACGGCCGTTAATAACGAAATTCAGCTGGTAGATAATAATTACATGCTGGGTAATGTTAATAAAATCAATGTAAGAGGAAAAGTCTTTTTTAATAAATGGTTACTTGAACATGTAGAATTATCAGTAAAATCTTACCAGAAAGAATACATTCCTTTTGATATGAATTTAGGATTCTTAAAATTCATCGGGGATGTTAAGTGTGATTTAGATCTTTTATTCCAGGCAGATTCAAATTATCTTGATTTGGAAGGTAAATTTTTTGCAGAAAATGTAACAATTTCTTCTGCACTTTCTGATTTGGGACAGGCTTTCCCCTCTAATCAAAATACAGATGGAAATTCTCCTGCTGTAAGAACCAAACTTGATATTGGACTTGGAACCCATGTTTCTCTCAGTTTTGATCCAATTTTGCGCTGTGTTTTTGTTCCAAACACTAAAGTTTTATTGAATATTGATTCTGATTCAAATACCTATGAAGTTACCGGATCTTTGAATTTTAAATCCGGGGATGTTGCATATTTGAATAGAAACTTCTATATAAAAGAGGGGGCCATTAAATTTAATCCAGCTGATATTTCAAATCCTTTGGTAACTTTAAGAGCCGAAACTCGTGAACGTGATGAAGATGGTGAAAATGTAAAAATTATTCTTTCTGCCGATAACCAATATCTAAAAGATTTAAATCCAAGGTTTTCCTCGGAGCCTGCTAAGTCCGAAATGGAAATTCAAAATCTTCTTGGCCAGATTATTACTGCTGATTCTTCCGGGGCTACTTCATTTATTGCAGCTGCCAGTGATTATGCTTTCCAGTCTATGGTATTCCGTAAAACCGAAAATAAGTTGCGAGATTTATTTAATTTTGATATATTCTCATTAAGAACTAATGTTTTAAAAAATTCTTTGGACTTATATTCAAATAATTTTCAAAATCAAAGGGTGGGAATTGGTAACCTTTTAGATAATTCAACTGTTTATATAGGTAAGTACCTTGGAAGTTCCTTATATGTTGATGCTATGCTTCAAGTTTCATTTGAAGATAATACTAACAATATAACTAATCCAGGTTCTTTATTATTCCAGCCAGATTTTGGTTTGGAATTGGAGTCACCATTTGGAAATATTCGCTGGAATCTGACTCCAGATATAAATGCTTTAATGCATAATCAATTTGTTCCTTCTACTTCTGTTAGTGTTTCGTGGAAGTTCTCATTTTAATTATGTAGAATAGGAGTTTATGATGCATAAAAAAGTGCTTGCATTCATGTTTTTAATTATTACACCTTTAATGTCTTTATTTGCACAGGAAGATGACTGGTATTGGAATAAAACAATTTCTAATATTGAATTTAAAGGACTTATAAATGTAAAAAAATCCGAAATCAATGGCGTTACAAACAGTTTTATTAATCAGCCATTTACCGAAGATAATTATTCCAATATTGTAGACAGACTTTATTCAATTGATTTTTTCCAGGATATTGAAATTAATGTACTTCCTGATGAAAAAAATAGCGATAGAATTATTCTTCAGGTAAATGTTACAGAATATCCTGTTGTAAAATCTATTTCTTTTAAAGGAAATAGAAATATCCGTAATGGTGAACTTAAGGAACAGTTAAAAATAAAAATAAGCGATATTTATATTACCGATAGAGTTTATATCGAAGAAAGAAATCTTAGAAATTATTATCTTTCAAAAGGTTATACAAATTCAAAAGTTTCGCACAGTATAAAAGAACTTGATGATGGTGTAGAAATCGTTTTTGAAATTACAGAAGGTGCTAATACTGTAATTAAAGAAATTCATTTTACCGGAAATACCATAATTTCAGAAAGAGTGCTTAAATCTAAACTTGGACTTAAAGAAGTTGGATTTATGAGAGATGGTGCTTATCAGGCAGAAACTCTAGAACAGGATAAAATGGTTATCCTCAATTATTACCGTGAACATGGTTATATAGATGCTAACATTATTGATGTAAAAATTGATTCTGTTCTTAATGAAGAAAAATCTAGAAATGAACTTACAATCTTGTTTGTAATACAGGAAGGTGCTCAATATATATTTAAAGGACTTGATGTAAGTGGTTGTGAAGTATTCAGTAAAGAAGAATTACTTACTTTAAATAAATTAAAAGTCGGTTCAGTTTACAATGATATAAAATTCCAGGAAGCAATTCATGCTATAGCCGGTAAATATTATGAAAACGGCTATATGTCCAGTGAATTTTCTCCTGTCCCAACAAAAAATTCAGATACCCATGAAATATCTTATGTTCTTTATATTCGGGAATCTGTTAGAAGTCATATCGAAAATATAATTATTAAAGGTAATACAAAAACAAAAGATTATGTAATTCTTAGAGAAATTCCAATTCAGTCAGGAGATATTTTCTCTAGAGATAAGATTATTAATGGTTTAAGAAATCTTATGAATCTCCAGTACTTCTCAAATGTAGTTCCAGATACTCAAGTTGGTTCAGAACCTAATCTTGTTGATCTTGTATTTACAGTAGAGGAGCAGTCTACTACAACATTGAATTTTGGTGCTTCATTTTCTGGAATGACAGATCCAGATACAATTCCAATTTCGGTTTATACAAAGATTGAAAATTCAAATCTTGGTGGCGAAGGAAAGTCTTTGTCTGGAAGTATTAATTTTTCTAATACTGAACAGTCTTTTGATTTTACTTATGGGCAGAACTGGATTGGCAAAATTCCTCTTGCATTCCAAAGTTCAATGAGTTTTGCCCATGATAATTCCACTACAGCAATTAACATGTGGAAACCTGATATGGATTTAACTCAAAAATATTATTATACAAAATACACTGGATGGTCGGTTAATTTCTCAAATGGTTTATCAAGAAGATGGACTCCAAATTTTGCTATTCTCACACTTTCAACAGGTTTGAGTAATAATCTTACTGATAATATCTATGATGAATCTTTATATGTTCCTGTTGATCAGGGAACTTCAGCCTATGCTAATCGTATTGGTTTGATGAATAGTGTATGGACCAGTTTTTCTATTGATGACCGTGATTTGAACTATGATCCATCAAAAGGTTGGTTTGCAAGCGAAAGACTTGCCTGGTATGGTCTTATTCCTGTTCTTGAAAAAGAATTTTTCCTCCGTTCAGATACAAAGCTTGAAGGATATTTAACTCTTTGTAATATTCCTTTTGGCGATAAATGGAATTTGAAACTTGTTCTTGCTGAATATGCAGGTTTCTCTGCCTTATTCCCAGTTAATTCTACAATCACAAATTCTAACAGACTTTATGTTGATGGAATTCTTAATGGACGTGGTTGGACAAATGCTTATAAGACTAATAAAGGACAGGTAATGTTCAGTAATAAACTTGAATTACGAATGCCAATTGTTCCAAATTATTTAGGCTTAACAGGTTTCTGGGATGCTGCATTTGTAAAACCTACGGTTGCTGATATATCTACACTTTCTTTAGGCGACTGGTATTTCAGTTTAGGACCTGGATTAAAAATTCTTATGCCTCAGTTCCCATTACATTTACTGTTTGCATTTAAATATCAATATGTGGATAATAAGTTTACTTGGGATGATTCAGTATTTGAATTTGTATTATCATTTAATGTAATTAATAGGTAAAGAAAATGAAAAAGAGTTTAAAATTAATTATTTCGATTGTATTTACATTTATGTTTGTAATACCTGCCTTTTCTCAGCAGATTACAAAATTTGGAGTTGTAGATACAGCTCAAGTTTACAATGCATATTTTAGAAACTCTGCTCCTGTAAGAAATTACGAAAAGAAAAAGGAAGAGTTTCAAACTGAAATTAATAAAAGAACCGATGAATTAAGGCAACTTCAAAATAAAAGACTTGAGTACGAAAGTAATGGTGATGATGCTGCTGCTTTAAAAGTTGAGGCTGAAATCACTAAGAAAAAAGATTATATTACAGAATACACTAATGCAAAGAATGTAGAATTACAGAGTATGCAAAAATCTCTTAAAACTTCCGATGAGTTTTACAAAAAATTGTACAATACTCTGGAAAAAATTGCCGAAAGTGGCGGTTACAGTATGATTCTTAGTCTTCAGGATTCTAATTCAATTCTTTGGTACAGTGCTTCTGTTGATATTACCAGTCAGGTAATTAGTGAACTTGGACTATAAATCAAAATGTCTGATGAACAGAATTTAACACCTATGATGGTGCAATACCGGTCTATAAAAGAAAACTATAAAAACGAAGTAGTTTTCTTTAGACTTGGTGATTTTTATGAAATGTTCGATGATGATGCTGTAGAAGTATCACGTCTTTTAAATCTTACCCTTACACATAGAGCTTCTCAACCAATGTGTGGTATTCCATATCACGCAGCAAAAATTTATATTGCCCGTTTATTACGTTTTGGAAAAAAAATTGTAATATGTGAGCAGGTTGGAGAAATTCCAAAAGGCGGAAAGGGAATAACTGAACGTAAAGTTGTAGAAATCATTACACCTGGAACTGCTGTTGAATCTGAATATCTTGATGGCTGTAAGGCTAATTATCTGGCTGCTCTGGTAATTTACAAGGTAAGAGCAGCATTTTCTTTTATAGATGTAACAACTGGTGCTTTTAAAGTTACTTCCTGGCCAGCAAATAAAATGGCCGAAAATTTTGCTAAAGAATTAAACCGTGCTAATCCAAGAGAACTTTTACTGCCAATAAGTCTTAGAAAAAATGAAGATTTGCTTTCAGTTCTTCAAACTTATACAAATATATCTCTTTCTTATTATCCTGATTGGGATTTTAATTATGAACTTTCCTACAAAAGGCTTACTGAACAATTTGGAACTAAGAACCTAAAGGCTTTTGGACTTGAAGATAATGCTCCAGAAATAGTACCTGCTGGTTTTTTACTGGACTATCTTAAAAAAACAACAAATGCAAACATTCCTCACATAAAACATTTGCAAATTTATTTTGACAATGAATATTTGATGATGGATGATTCTTCCAGAAGAAATCTTGAAATTACAGAAAATATTCATGATGGAACAAGTCAATTTTCATTAATGGAATGCCTTGATTTTACCAAAACTGCAATGGGGGGGCGACTTTTAAGAAACTGGCTTATTTTCCCATTAACAAAAAGAAATCATATTATAGATCGTCAGGAAAGAATCTCTATTTTTTATAATAATCGCAATCTCTTGGAAAAAGTAAAAGAAGATTTATCTCATATTCTCGATGTTGAACGATTGTCAGGCCGTATTGCAATGGAAAAAGCTCATGCAAAAGATTTGCAGGCCTTAAAAGCATCTTTAATCTTTTGGAATAGAGTAAAAGAATATCTTTCTTCTTATGATTTTTCTTTTATCGAGACAGATTCTGCAGATAAGATAATTGCTCTTATTGAAAATTCAATTTTAGATGATCCTTCTACTTCATTAACAGAAGGTGGAATTATAAAAAGCGGCTGGTCCAAAGATTTAGACGGCTGGCGACAGATTCATGATAATTTTAACAAAGTGCTTACAGATTACGAAGCAGAGGAAAAAGAAAAAACTGGCATAAGTACCCTTAGAATCAAGTATACAAATGCTTTTGGATATTTTATTGAAGTAAGTAAAGGAAAATTATCTTCTGTTCCAAGTCATTTTATTATGAGACGAGCTTTAGTAAATGGAGATCGTTATACTACAGAAAAACTTCAGGAACTCGAACAACAGTTAAATGAATCTTCAACAAAAATACTTGAACTTGAAAGAGATCTTTTCCTTGAAATAAGGTCCTCTTTGCAGAAATTTATTCCATATTTATTACAGATTTCCTCTGAAATTGCTAATACAGATGTATCGGCTTCTTTAGCCCAGGCTGCAATTCAAAATAACTGGATAAAACCTGATATCGAAGATTCTACTGTTTTTGAAATTAAAAACGGAAGACATCCTGTTGTGGAAAAGCATCTTCCAACCGGAGAGTTTGTTCCTAATGATACACTTATCAGCGGCGATGGTTATGAAGATTTGCCTTCATTTGCACTGATTACCGGTCCAAATATGGCAGGTAAATCTACATATCTTAGACAAAATGCATTAATTTCATTATTAGCTCAGACAGGTTCTTTTGTTCCTGCAGATAAGGCTAGAATTGGGATAGTTGATAGAATATTTTGCAGAGTAGGTGCTTCTGATAATCTGGCAAAAGGGGAATCAACTTTCCTTGTAGAAATGACTGAAACAGCAAATATTTTACGTTCTGCAACAAGTAAATCTTTAGTAATCATGGATGAAGTAGGTCGGGGAACCTCTACCGAAGATGGACTTGCAATTGCCCGAGCTGTTTCTGAATATCTTTTAGATAGTGTAAAATGTAAAACTTTGTTTGCAACTCATTATCATGAACTTTCCAGAATGGAAGCTCCAAGGTTAAAAATGCTTTGTATGTCAGTTAGTGAAAAGGGGAATTCTGTTGTTTTCCTGCGCAAAGTTGTGGATGGTGTTACCGCAAATTCTTATGGAATTCATGTTGCTTCATTGGCCGGTATTCCACAAAAAGTAATTGATCGAGCTAAAGTTATTCTGGCTCATATTCAATCTACTAATAACGATAAACCTCTTTTACCTGATGTAATAGAAAATCCTAAAAATACCCAACAAAATCAAGGTCCCGGGCTTTTTAGTGATGAAGAAATAATCATTTCGGAAATTCTTTCAGTTGATTTAGATAATATGACTCCAATTAATGCTTTGCAGACTATTTCACGTTGGAAAAAAACACTTTCTGGTCAATAATTTTTAAAATTTTTCTTAAAAAAACTTCATATTTTGTTACTTTCTTTTTAATTAATATAGTGTGAAGCATTTATTTTTTAGACTTAATTATTATCTGATTACTTTTTTCAGACTGATGATGTCATATTTACACGGTGGATATGAATGTCTGATTTGTGGAAAAAGAACTTTTCATTTTCCCATTTGCAAAAAGTGCAGAAATGATTATTTTTCGGTTGAAAAATCACTAAAGAAAGAAAGGTGTTCTATATGTGGTAAAGAACTGATTTCTATAAAAAATAAGTGTATGGAGTGTCGGGAATCACAGACTCTTTTTCATCTGGATAAAATGGTACCTTTGTTTTCTTACCGATTATGGAACAAAAATCTTTTATTTCTCTGGAAAATTGAGGGGATGAGAATTTTTTCTAAATTCTTTTGTGATTTGGTTTATCAGGCTTTGATTTTGGAGAGAATTGATTATGTTGTACCAATTCCGCCTCGTCCCGGAAAAATCCGAGAAAATGGTTGGGACCAGATTGATGAGCTTTGTTCTTTTCTTCAGGCTTTTTATAAAGTAAAGATAATAAGATTATTGGAAAGAAAATCTAAAATTCAACAAAAAAAACTTGATAGAAATGAACGGTTATCTTCAATTGAGTCTTCATATTATCTTGTTTCTCAGAAAAAAATCAAAAAAATCATGAAAAAGGAGGCGGCATTAAAGGAAAAAAGAATTTGTCTGGTTGATGATGTTTGTACAACAGGGGCAACTTTAGAAAGTTGTTCGAAAATTCTTAAGGATTTTGGTTTGACTTATGTATCTGCTATTACCTTATTTAATGTGGATTAATAACATACTGTTGCAGTTCCAACTTTGCATTGCAAAATATGTCTTTTCGAGATATTATAAACAATATGAATTTGGAAAAATTTAAGGAGATGATATGACCGCTGATGCACAATTTCAATTAGTTACTTTTCACTTGGGAGAAGAACTTTATGGCGTAAACATTATGGATGTAAAAGAGATTGTTAGAATCCAGAATGTTCGTGTTATTCCAAATGCTCCATATTATGTAGAAGGAATTATCAATCTTCGTAGTGAAATTATCCCAATTATAGATTTACATAAACGTTTTAGAATCCAGAATGTTCATTCTGAAGATATAGAAATGGACGGTGGTTTTATCATTCTAAACATTGATGGAAATAAAATTGGAATTATTATAGACAAAGTTGAAAGGGTTGTATCTGTGAAGGGCGAAGACGTAAAAGAACCTCCTCAGATGTTAACAGGTATTGGCACTGAATATATTGAAGGTGTTATTCGTGAAGAGTCTGGTTATCTCATCATGTTAAATACCAGAAAGTTATTTAATGCTAAAGAATTGCAGAAAATTATTGAGATTAACAACTAATTTTCGAGTTCTTTAATTTTGTAAACCGCAAGTTGTTTCAACAACTGAGGATTTACAAAACGTTCGCGCAAGCGAACACGTAAATAATAAGAGTTTTTGCAAAAAAACTCGAGTTAAAATAGAAGGCGAAATTTAAGCCATCTATTTAAAAGATAATTTTTACACAAAAATTAAACTTAATATTTTATAGTTAATAAAAGATATATACATGATTCAAACATATAGTACTACAATAAGAAGACGAGAGATGGATGCTGTTCTGACCTGCATGGTTGATGAAAAAATCGGACCTGGAGAATTGAACGGTAGATTGATACAACAAGTAAAAGAGTTTTTTGGCTGTGATGGTGCAGTTGCTTTAAGAAGTCCTTCATTGGCATTAAAATATGCTTTAAGAGCTTTGGATTTACAAGCTGGCGCTAAAATCATGCTTTCTGCTCTGGCTCCTTATTGGCAGTATCAGACAATCCAGGAATTGGGTTTTGAACCTTTAGTTCTTGATGTTACAGAGTATAATGCTATGCCTTCTATAGAAATTATTTCGGAAGGAATTAAAGCTGGCGGTGTACTTTTGATTCTTCATGAGACAGAAGGAATTTTACCTGATTTTGCAGCAATTCAAAATTTAGGAATTCCATTTATTGAAGATATATCTCAAAGTGCCGGCGCTTCTGTAGCTGAACTAGATGAGAATGGAGTTGAATCAGATAAGAGACGACTTGCTGGATCGTTTGGAATATTTACTATTTTAGGTCTTGAAGAAAGAGATGTAATAACTGCTGGTGGTGGCTCAATTTTATATGCAAGTGGTCGTCGAGATTGGATAGTTTTAAAAAAGTATGTAGACCTTGCGCCTGTAACGGATCTTCTACCTGATATAAATTCTGCTCTTGCTTGGGTTCAGATTAAAGAGTACAACAGAAATGAAAATACAAGAAAAGAACTTTTCTCTTTGTATCAGCATGCTTGTATGATTGGAAAACATAAGACTTTTTCTAGAGAGATGGATAATGGTTCTACAATGTGTTCATTTCCTTTGATTTTGGCTAGTTCTTTTAAGGATGTAAAACAATACGCAGCGAAGAAAGATATTGAAATACGTTTAGCTTTTGAAAATTCGATTGTTGCAAATCAAGAATCTGTTTCTGATACTTGTATAAAGGCAAAATCCTTGTTTTTACGTTGCATTCATGTTCCTCTTTATCCAAGATTAACAAAGTCGGAGAGTGCGAAAATTGTAAAAGTTTTAGGAACTCTTCCTTAAATAAAGGCAAAAGATGATTAAGGCTCTTATAA
Organism: uncultured Treponema sp.; assembly: GCA_946061765.1. GTDB lineage: Bacteria > Spirochaetota > Spirochaetia > Treponematales > Treponemataceae > Treponema_D. Next base: position 3,372 of record CAMGTC010000038.1, on the reverse strand, counting down.
TTATTAACATTACAAAAAATGAGTCTCTCACACTTGCAGAAGAAATAAAAAATTATTTACATGAACTTAATATTGATTGTGATTTTTATAATTTTGTAGGTTTTTGCAATAGAGCTCCTTTTGAAGGTTATAAATTTGTAATAACTCTTGGTGGAGATGGTACTGTTTTATTTGCAGCTCGTAATAGTGTTGAATATGATATTCCAATATTTCCAATCAACTTGGGTGAGTTTGGTTTTATTGCATCTATTCAGCCCCAGGAATGGAAGTCTTATTTAGGTAAATTCTTGGCAAATGAGCTTACTCTTGATTCGAGAGCTATGCTTCATGCTTTGGTTCAAAGAAAAAATGAAGATGTTTATGAAGGCTTATGCTTGAATGACATTGTAATAAGTGCAAAACAAGTAGCAAGTATAATTTCTTTGAATGTTGAGTATAAAGAATTTCCTCTTTGTAAGTTAAAAGCTGACGGTGTGATTATTAGTACCCCAACTGGCTCTACAGCATATTCTGCTGCTGCTGGTGGGCCTATTGTTGACACTGATTTGGATGTTTTTACAATGACTCCATTGAATTCTTTTTCTTTGTCTTCCAGACCAATTGTTTTAAATGCCAACGGAGAAATGCAAATTACTGTTGAACAAAGTCGAACTAAAGAAAGTTGTATTACTATTGATGGTCAGGAACCTTTTAGTTTGAATACCGGTGATGTAGTAAAAATTTCTAAATACAAAAAAAAGGTTTTATTGGTATCTTCTTCTGAAGAGAACTTTTATAATGCTTTGCGTTCTAAATTAAATTGGTCAGGAGGCCCACATGCTAGAAGATTTGAATATTAAAGATTTTGCTTTAATTGATTCTGACTATTTAGAGTTTAACAAAGGATTCACTGTTTTTTCTGGAGAAACTGGTGCCGGTAAATCTATATTAATCGGGGCTCTTTCTTTTTTAATTGGCGGAAAAACTGATATTTCACAGATTAGAGCTGGGAAAAATGAAGCTTCCGTTACTGCCACCTTCCTTTTAAATGATTTTAATAAAGTACAAAAAGATTTAGACGAGAATGAAGAATCTCTTACTGCTGCACAATGGTTACAGGCCCATGGAATAAGTTATGAAAATGACAGGGTACTTTTAAGACGTTATATACGAAATACTGGTAAATCTGGGGCCTGGATAAACGACACTCCTGTTACAAGAAATGATTTATCTGAATTTGCATCATATTTAATTGATATCCACGGTCAACATGAACATCAATCTCTGTTAAAAGTTTCTGAACACAGAAAATATCTTGATTTAAGGGCTGGTATTACAGAGCAGGTTGAAGAATATAAAAAGTTTTATGCTGAACTTGTAGAAAAAAGAAAAAAACTCGCTGAATATAATTCTTCTGAAAGTGAAAGATTAAAGAAAATAGAAATGTTATCTTTTGCAGTTGATGAAATAAATGGGGCAAAATTAAAGGCTGGGGAAGATCAAAATCTTGAAGAAGAGGAGAGTAGGTTACTTTCTTTTGAAAAAATCTATTCTGAAGCAGATAATATAGATAATTGTTTTACTGATGAAAATGGAGGCTTGATTTCAATTCTAAAAAATCTTCGTAAGTCTTCATCTCAAATTGTAGAATTGGATAAATCAACTGAAAAATTAAACGAAAGAGTTGATTCAATTTTTTATGAGTTGTCAGATTTGTCTGAAGAATTTGCAAGGTACAAACAGAATTTGGTATTTGATCCAGATAGATTAAAGGAAGTTCAGGAAAGACTTTCTCTTATTTATAATCTAAAGAAAAAATATGCAAAATCAGTAAATGCTCCTATTCAAGAAGTAATTGAATATGGTAAGCAGGCCCAGGAATTTTTGAACGAAAATACTGATGGAGTTTCTCTTAAAGATAAGTTACAGGAAGAAGTAAAATTATTAGAAAATCAGGTTTTAAAAAGGGCTGAATGGATTTCTAATCAACGCAAAAACTGTGCAAGTAAACTTTCTGGCGAAGTTGATGATATACTTTCCACTTTGGGCATGAATGGAACAAAATTTTATGTAAAAATAAATCAAAAGCCTGGGAATGAAATTGAACAAAAATGCGGTCCTTACGGAAAAGATGATATTGAATTCCTTATTAGTGCAAATCCTGGAAATCCTCCTTTACCTTTGGTAAAAATTGCTTCTGGTGGTGAATTGTCTAGAGTAATGCTGGCCCTTAAAACAATATTTGCTCAAAATGATTCAATAGATACTTTGATTTTTGATGAAATTGATACTGGAATTGGTGGTCAGGTTGCTGTTTCTGTTGGAAAACATATTCATCAACTTTCCAAAAATAGACAAATTTTTTGTATTACCCATCTAGCGAGTATTGCTGTTTATGCCGATAATCAGATTAAGATTGAGAAGAGTGTGTCCGAAAATGTAACTACCTCAGATGTGCATGTAATTGAAGGCGAAGAAAGAGTTGCAGAAATTGCAAGAATGCTGGCTGGAGATTCTAATGATGCACAGTCTCTAGAACATGCTCGATCAATGTTGAATAATATTCGGGAGTAAGTAAATGGCCAAAATTTCAGAAGAGACAAGATTACATTTTAATGAAGCAATAAAACCTTACAAAGATAAAATCACTTTAATTTTAGCAAAAGAAAAGACCATATTAAACGGAATTCATGCTGAGGATATTGATTTTGGAAATAAAAAACTTCTTCTTTGCGAAGATATGATTTATGTTTCTTCTTTGTACATTGCTCAAAACAGTCTTTCTCTGAAGCTAATGGAAGTAAAAAATAATGATGCTTTAAATGAAGCTCGTAAGATTTTATATAAGGCCATTATTTATCTTGAGGAAATTGTTACAAATACTATTGATATTCCTTTTTCCGAATTAGGTCCTTATCATGAAAGAATATTAAACGTAACAATTGCAAGACGCTATTCAATCATTACTAAACTTGGGCTTGCAATCAATATTTTAAAAGATGCATTTGGTAATAATAGTAAGTGGAAATGGTCATTTGTTGAACTTGAAGGCCGTTACGCTACTGTTGCCAAAAACTTAATTGATATGAAAAACAGTACAAAGGATTATTGGGATCCAAATTCACAGAATTACGAAACAACAGTCCTTTATGTACGTTTAATCACAAAATTATTAGATTCTGCTGCTAATGCATATCGCGATAAATATGAATTATCAACACGTCGTATTGATGATATGCGTAATGCTATTAGATATCTTTTGGCTCTTAGAAAACTTTATATCCTTCTTGGAAATTCTACTCAATCTGAAGAAATTAAAAAGAAGATTGTTGTATGGAAGGATAAAATGGACTCTGACCATAAAAAAGGTTTGAGTAGTTAGTATTCAGGTAA
>CAMGTC010000037.1 GCA_946061765.1 uncultured Treponema sp. | reverse complement strand
ACGCCGTCTTTTTTATGTTGGTATTACTCGTGCAAAGGATGATCTTTTTATTACCTCTGCTTCAAAAAGATGTTTGTATGGCCGCTGGGAATATATGAAGCCAAGTCCTTTTATTATTGAATCAAAGGCCGCATTTAAAATCCTAGGTCATAAGCCTTTTGGTTTTGGAGGAAATGCATATTCTTCTGATTCTGTGGATAGCGATCTTCTGGATAAGTGGAAAAAGGGAAGTAAGGTTTTTCATGATGATTATGGATATGGTTATGTTATTAATTCCTGTCTTTCTAATTCAGAATTTGTGATTGAAGTAAAATTTGAATCTGGAAGTATAAAAAAGTTTTTACCAAAGTATCAAAAAAATACTTTAACTTTGATAAAAGATTAATGACAAATATAAAAGTCAATGCGTCACTTTTTTATATGTTCTCGTAATCGGAGCAAAGAGTAACTCTACAGATATAAAAATCGCCGTAAGTATATAAAACAGATTCTGGAAGAATTATTAATACCTTCAAAAGATATAGTTTTTCAAACTAAATAATCTATTTTTTATTTTTTTAACTATTTTTCCAGAAGCTCTTCAATATCGTCGGGCAAAAGTTCAAAAAAATCAAAACCGGTAATTTCTTCTATATAGTCAACACTACATTTATAATCTTCCCAGTTTGCATTTTCGTTACAGCCCTGTACATTCGGAACATTTACTGCAAATAAAGTAGTCTTTTTATCAATTCTATTAAAATCATCCTGACCTTGAGGAAGGCAAAGTATAATTTTCCAGGAAGTTTTTGGAACATTTATTCTTAACTCACATCCATCTTTGTTAGTTAAAGGAATATAATCAAACTGTCCTTTTTGACCAATTCCCCCGCTTCCATAAGGACCAGCAAAGATATAAAGTTCATTACCTTCTAAAACAAGTTTTCTTTCATACTTTTCTAAAGCAACCCAGACAATTCTATTATTGTCCGGAGCCTGAGGAATCATATTTGTCATTAAAAAAGTAATCTGATTATCTTCGGAAGTAGCAGTTCTATCGGCAGAAGGACAAAGGTGCCCCCGGTCAAAACCATACATCGAAAATTTATAATCCGAAGCCGTAACCTTATAAAATTCCTCAGGAAGTTCCTGATCTGGAATAAATTTATTAGACCGCCCCGACTCGCCAATATCCTGAGCCGAAAGATGCCAGCCTACCCAGTTAGGACAAAGAGTCGAAGCATTATAAGAAAGTATAAACTGATTTTTTATCATAAGATAATTTTCTGCACTGGCAATTTCTGTAACAGCATCCGAAGGATTTCCAAAATGTAAAGGATTATCTTCGGGGTAAGATAAATCACCATCCCAGGATTGTGCAAATAAAAGACTGGTAAAAAAAACAGCAAAAAGGAAGATATTACGCTTCATATTTTTATTATAGTGATTATTTTTTATTTGTGCAGATTAATTACAAAGTTTTAATTAAAAATAATATTCACGAAAACTAGCCTCAGAAAATTACAATTTTAACTACACGTTAAACAAAAAATTGTCACTTTCAGCTACAGCGTTCAAAAGGTCTATCGAGACTTTTGCAAAGTCACGCCACACTTTTGTCCCGCTTACGCTTACGTGACATTTTTTTTGAATGACAGAGGAAATTATAAATTTCCCCCGCTATCTTTTCGCGAATAATATTTTTTTTGTATAATACTACTATGAACTTACTTTCTATCAGCAATTTGTCAAAAATCGGACGGGAAAAACCTCTTTTTACCGCAGTTACATTCGGACTCCAGGAAGGCGAAAAAGCAGCATTAATTGGACGAAACGGTTGTGGAAAATCAACCCTGCTAAACACAATAGCAGGTCTTCTTCCTGCTGATGAAGGCAGTGTTGTAATAAACAAAGATGCAGGAATCTCTTTTCTGCCTCAAAATCCACTCTACAAGGCAGAAGATACAATCCGTCAGCATATTTTTAAGAGCGAATCACAAAAATTAAATATAATCCGACAATATCTTGAAATCTGCAACAATCTTAACGAAAAAAATCAAAATGAATATGACCAGATTTTAATCAAAATGGACCAGCAGGACTTATGGAATTACGAAAGTCAAATCTCATCAATTTTGACAACACTTGGAATTACAGATATGTCCAAAAAAATGGGAGAACTAAGCGGAGGTATGATAAAAAAAGTTGCACTGGCCCAGGTTCTTGTGGAAGACACAAAATTACTACTTCTGGACGAACCAACCAATCATCTTGATATTTCAACAATCACCTGGCTGCAAAATTACCTTGCCACAACAAAAAGATCAGTTTTAATGGTAACCCACGACCGTTATTTTTTGGATGCAGTCTGCACAAACATATATGAATTAGCCAGAAATAAATTAAAACTCTACCAGGGAAACTATTCCCAGTACCTTGAAAAAAAAGAAATAGAAATGGAAATAGAAGCCAATGCCGAACGAAGAATTGAATCAGTACTTAGATTCGAAAGAGATTGGCTTTTACGTGGTCCCTGCGCACGAGGAACAAAAATTAAGGCAAGAATCCAGCGTGACCAGCAGCTTATCAACCGCGAAAAATTCCAGACAGAAAAAGGCTACACTTTTGAAGTAAAAGGCAAAAGATTAGGCGGAAAAGTCCTTGAACTAAAAGGAATCAGCAAAAATTACGCAAAAGCAAGTCATGTAAGTCAGCAAAATTACCAGGCTCTGGAAAATGCAAACCTGTCGGCCGGTAATCAAATAAATCAAAAGCAGATTCCAGTAATAAAAAATTTTTCCTATGTTTTTACAAAAGGCCAGAAAATCGGTATTTTTGGCGATAATGGAAGTGGAAAATCAACTCTCCTGAATATTATCACCGGAATTCTAGAGCCAGACAGCGGCAGTATAGACATAGGAGTAAACACAAAATTCGGCTACTACACACAAAATCCACAATTTAAAGATACAAATATAACAGTACTGGAATACATAAAAGAAACTGCCGAACACATGAAGTTGAATCAGGGTGGAAATGAAGTTTCAGCCACAAAATTTCTGGAAGAATTCGGTTTTGAAGGAAAAATTCAGTATTCACCATTAAGTTCTTTAAGCGGAGGAGAAAGAAAACGACTTTACCTTGTCCGCCTTCTTCTGGAAAACCCAAATTTCCTGATTTTAGACGAACCTACCAACGACTTTGATATTTTTACAATGAATATTCTGGAACAATTCCTTATGAAATACCAAGGCTGCCTTTTACTTGTAAGTCACGACCGCTATTTTATGGATAAATGTGTAGATTCCCTCTTTATTTTGGAAGACAATGGCGATATAAGTGGTTTTGTAGGGAAATGCAGCGAATACCTCGAACTTAGAGAAGAAAAAATGAGGGAAGCAAAACTCAATAAAGGTGGGGAAAGCCTTCCCCTCGCTCCACAGAGCAAGCTCTCTTCCGCTCCCCCTTCTAACGGGGCAAACAATTCTACAAACTGCCCCGTAACGCCCCAAAAACAAGAAAAGAAAAAACTTTCTTTCAAAGAACAAAAAGAATTTGAAGAATTAGACAAAGAAATACCAGCTTTGGAAGAAGAAGCAAAAAAACTGGAATCCCAGATGGCCTCAAGCGATTTTTCTGTAGTACAAAAGGCAAGTCAACGCTACAAAGAAATCTCAACACTTCTGGAAAAAAAATATCAGCGTTGGGAAGAATTAAGCGAATTTGCCTAATAATAAAATTATATTTGACAAAGCTACTTAAACCATAGTAGATTATATATAGTTTTTAATTACAAAGGAGTATTAAATGAAAACATTAAAAAAGGTTGCAACAGTACTTGCTGTTTTGCTCGGATTAGGATTTGTTCTTTCTACAACATCTTGTGGAATTGCAAATGTAATTATTGATGAAGATTTTATTGCAAACGAAGATTTTTCTAGCTTTGTAGGAACATGGGTTATAACAATTGAAGAAAAAAATGCAAATGGAGAATCTGATAATGAATCAGGAGAAGTAGAATTTATTTCCGCTGAAGTCGCAAAAGCTTATGTTCAATCTATATATACCCAATCAGAAGTTCTTAAAAAGTATGCAGATAGTTCAAGAGAATCTTATGAATATTCTTTGGCAACAAACTTATCAAGAACAGTAATTGTTTGGAAACAGAAAGCTGCTGATTACGAATCTACTGTAACTATGAAAAAGAAATAATAATTTCTCAAATATAGAATACGTCTAGTCAAGGTACGCTAACGCTTAAAGCCTTGGCTTCCCCGTTTTGAGGGGTTGTGCTGCCCCCTCACCAAAAGCCGAAATTTACTGAGTTTCGGCTTTTTTATTTAACTAATCATCTCTAAAAATAATATTAAACTTCTTTACTAGCTTTTCTTACATCTTTCAGGTTAAATTCCTTTTTATTTTCCTGGCTTGCAATAAGGCTTGCTCTATTTAAAATGCTTTCAATTTTTGCACAGGAATAACCGTCAAATTCTTTTGCCAAAAGTTCAGGACTACAGTCTCCACTAAAAGACTTATTTTTGCAGTAAAGTTCAACCAGTTTTTTTCTTGCATCAAAATCTGGATATGGAACACAAAATTTTGCATCAAATCTTCCGGGTCTTATAAGAGCAGGATCTAAGGCATGAATACTATTTGTTGCGGCTAATACCAAAACTCCATCTGTTTTTTCAAAACCATCAAGCTCATTCAAGAGGGCAGTTACAATTCTTGTATTTTCAGTTTCAATTGCAGAGCCAGAATAATTTCTTACAGTACCAATTCCATCAAACTCATCAATAAAAACAATACAAGGAGCTCTTCTTCTTGCTTTTTTGAACAGAAGTTTAACTTTCATAGGTCCAATAGCCATAAACATACTTTCAAAATCTGTTGCTTTTGCTGGAATAAAATTAATTTTTGCTTCCCCGGCCAGGGCTTTTGCAAAAAGTGTTTTTCCATTACCTGGCTGACCTTCTAAAAGTATTCCCTTTGGCATTCGAATTCCTTTTTTGGCATATTCCTGGGGAGCCTTCATAATTTCAATAACTTGTTTCATATCTTTTTTAAGGCTATCCATTCCAACTACATCATCAAATTTTACACCAGTTTTATGCTGAACTTTAAAGGTATTTGGAGAAATAAATTTTCTAAAAACTACAAATAAAATCCCTATAAAAATTCCATAAAAGATTAGATCAAAAATAATCGAAAGAATCTGTCCTCCATCTTTTTGAATTTTTACATCAATCCCTTTTATCATTAATTTTTCCTGTAAATCAGGAGAATTAGGATTTTGACATTTATATTCTTTTACCTTATTTGAATCTGAATCAGACTTAAGGGTAAAAAATAAAAATCCAGGAGAAATATTAACACTTGCTATCTGGTCTTCCTGGTAAAGTTTGTAAAACTGAGAATAAGATACTTCTTGACTTCTATTCAAAAAATAATCCCAGGAAAAATATGCAAGGGCAGCCAGAATAATAAGACTCAACAAAATAAAAAATCTAGATTTCTTTTTAGTAAACATAAGTTAAATATAGCAAAATAAACTAATAAAAGGGAGAAAATCATAAAAAGATTTTCCAGAATTTTCTTCTAATTGAACTACTTTATTACTTTCGCTAAAATCCTATACATTATGAAACCAGAACTTATAAACTCATTAAAAGATTATTCAGCAAAAACTTTTGTAAGCGATTTAATCGCCGGTATTATTGTTGGAATTGTTGCCCTTCCACTTGCCATTGCATTTGCTATTGCCTCTGGCGTAGGTCCTGCAGCTGGTATTTTTACAGCAATTGTAGCTGGTTTTTGTATTTCGGCCTTTGGCGGTAGTAAAGTTCAAATTGGAGGTCCAACAGGAGCCTTTGCAGTAATAGTTTACGGAGTTGTTGCCCAGTATGGACTTGGAGGACTAGCCACAGCCACAATAATGGCAGGAATTATACTTATTCTTCTGGGAGCTTTTAAGATGGGAGGACTTGTTAAGTTTATTCCATATACAATTGTTACAGGTTTTACAGCGGGTATAGCAGTTACAATTGCATCAGGACAAATTGGAGATTTCTTTGGTCTTCATCCAGATTTTTCAACTCCAATGATTATTTTAGGAGAAGAATATAGCAAACTGCCAGGAGACTTTCTTCCAAAAATGATTGCTTTTATCAGCTCTGCTTCAACAGTAAACTGGTATTCTTTTACAATGGCTGCAATTTGCCTTGCCTTTATTTTTATCTGGTCTAAATTCATAAAAAAAATTCCAGGAAGTATTGTAGTAATTATAGCTGCAACACTTGCTTCAATTTTGCTTTCAAAATTTACAAATTTAAGATGCGATACAATAGGAACCTTTGCAGATGGATCTGCCCATTTTACAATACCTTCAATCAGAGAATTAAAACCTACCCTGCCAAATTTTAGTTTAAAGACTATAACAACCTTATTTCCTACAGCAATTTCTATTGCAGTATTAGCAGCCATAGAATCTTTGCTCTCAGCAGTAGTTGCAGACGCTATGATGGGAAGTAAACACGATTCAAACATGGAATTAATAGCCCAGGGAATTGCAAATATTGCATCCCCAATTTTTGGAGGAATTCCTGCAACAGGTGCAATTGCAAGAACTGCTACAAACATTAAAAATGGTGGAAAAACTCCAATTGCAGGAATTATACATGCACTTACACTTCTTTTTATACTTTTATTCTTTGGTAAATACGCGGCATACATTCCAATGCCAGCTTTGGCAGCAATTTTAATAAATGTAGCATGGAATATGGCTGGATTTCCTGCAATCAAAGCATTATTAAAAGGACAAAAATCTGATATTTGTGTCTTCTTAGTAACCTTCTTAATTACAGTTTTTGTAGATTTAACAGTTGCCATTGAAGTAGGACTTGGATTTGCAGCCTTCTTCTTTATTAAAAAAATGATAGATTTATCAGAAGTTCAAGATCAAAGAGCTTCGATTACAGGTGGAATTAAAAAAGATCAGCCTGCAGAAAAATTAGACATTCCAGAAGGAACATTCGTTTTTGAAATTGAAGGTCCATTATTCTTTGGAACAGTCCGAAAATTTGAACTTGCAACAGAAAGAGCACAAGCTAACTGCAAAGTTATTATTTTACGAATGCGCAACACTCTATATTTAGATGCAGGGGGAATTAGGGCGCTGGAACAGTGTAAGTCAGCCTGCGACCGAAAAGGAATTACAATAGTAATTTCAGGAATTCACACCCAGCCTTACATGTTATTAGAAAAAACAGGAATGGCCGACAAGCTAGGCCGAGAAAATATTTTCGACAACATTACACAAGCCCTAGCCCGCGCCCGAGAAATATAACCAATATTTTTAATACGTCGAGTCAAGGTACGAGTACGCTTAAAGCCTTGACTTCGCCGTTTTTAGGGTTTGTAATAAACCCTAAATAAAAACCCAATCTAAGGGGCCAAAGCACCCCGCAGCCTGGCTTTGATCAGATTCTGTAGCTGTAGCCTTCCTCTGTCCACTCTCCCGCCCAAGAAAACTAAGCCGTGTTAACCAAAATCCATAAATACAAACCCCTTCTTTTTATATAATACCTCACTTGTTAGTTGAAAATTAGGCGGAAGCGAAAGAAGACGACAAAGCCAATCTAAGGGGCAAAAGCGCCCCGCAGCCTGGCTTTGATCGGATTCTGTAGCTGTAGCCTAATTTTCAACAAGCTCCTTAAATATTTATAAAAAATAAGATAAAATGTATTTATGGATTTTGATAAAAACACAGTTTATATTTTAGATAGTTATGGATTAATCTTTCGCTGCTACTTTGCTTTCATCTCTCGCCCGCTAACAAACTCAAAAGGCGAAAACGTTTCTGCCCTTTTCGGTTTTTTCCGCAATTTGCACTGGATTCTTGAACATTACAAGCCAGGTTATTTATTCGCCGCAATGGACAGTAAAACAAAAACTTTCCGCCATCAAGCGTATCCCGAATACAAAGCCAATAGAAATAAAACCCCGGACGATCTTCATGCCCAAATTCCATGGATTGAAGAAGTTTTAAAAGCCCTGGGAATTCCTGTTCTACAATGCGACGGTTACGAAGCTGACGATATTATTGCCACTGTTGCAAAAAAATGCCAGGAAGAAGGCCGCCAATGCAGAATTCTCTCTGGCGATAAAGATCTTATGCAGCTTGTTACCGAAAGCACAAAAATTTTAAAGCCTGAAAGTGGAGCAAGCACATGGAAACTTACAGGAATAGAAGGTGTAAAAAATGAATGGGGAGTTGAACCAGTCCAATTATTAGACTTACTTTCCCTTTACGGAGATTCCGCTGATAATATCCCTGGAGTAATGGGAGTTGGTGTAAAAACTGCTGCAAAACTTCTGAATGAATACAAAGATTTAGACGGAATTTACAATCACATAGATCAAATCAAAGGTGCAATGCAAAAAAAATTATTGGATGGAAAAGAAAATGCTTATTTCAGCCAAAAACTCGTAAAACTTTGCAATACCGTTCCATGTTCAGAAATTTCAGATTTATTGAATGCCACCCCTCTAAACTTTAATTATTCGGCCGCAGCAGAAGTCCTTACAAAATACGAAGTTTTTAATGTAGCTAAATCATACTCTGAACTTGCATTAACACATTCAAATAATAATAATTCAGGCAATTCTAAAAATATAACAGAATCCTCTATTATTAAGTCAGCTCCAAGTATAGAAACTCAAGATTTTGCACAAGCTGAAGAAAGAATTTCTGTTAAAGAAAACGACAGATCAAAATATAAAGCAATCACACAAATAAATGAACTTGAAAAATTCATAAGTGATTATCTTTCTATTACAGAAAAAGAAGAAAAACCAATTGCTTACGATTCCGAAACAGACAGTCTTGATACAATAACAGCAAACTTAATAGGTTTTTCATTATGTTACGAAAAAACTTTTGCAGTTTACGTACCAATTCAAATTACCAGTCAGGATTTATTTAATCAAACAAATTATATTGATTTAAAAGATGCTCTTTCCCAACTTTTACGTCTTTTTTCTAATCCAAAAGTTCATCTTATAATGCACAATGGAAAATTTGATTTAAAAATATTGGCAGGACAATTAAAAAAATATCCAGAATTTTCACAATCAAATAACAATCTGGATTTTTTAAAAGCAAAACTTTCAGATACAATGATTATGGCCTGGCTGCAAAATCCGGAAAGAATTGGCAAAAATGGTTATTCTCTTGAATATTTAGGAGAAACCCTACTTGGCCTTAAGGGAATTGAATTTTCTGACCTTGTAAAAAAAGGACAGACTTTTGCAGATTTACCTTTAGAAAATGCTTATCCTTATGCCGCCGAAGATGCCGATTTTACTCTGCAGCTTTACGAAAAATTATATCAAAAAGAATTTCCTAAAATCGACGAAGATAAAACACTTTTTGATTTTGAAATGGAAATATTACCAATTCTTGCTCAAATGGAATTAACAGGTATTCATCTTGATACAGCTACCCTTCATGCTTATAACAAGGAACTTGCAGAAGGAATTAAAAAAGCCGAAGAAAATATCTACAAAGAAGTGGGGCATGAATTTAATATCGCTTCTCCAAAACAATTACAGACAGTTTTATTTGAAGAAAGGCATCTTAAACCTGGAAAAAAGACAAAAACAGGCTACTCTACCGATACTTCTGTTCTAGAAGAATTAGCATATCTTGATTCAGTTCCAAAAATGATTCTTGAATATCGAGAAATGTCAAAACTTCAATCTACTTATGTAGAAACTCTCCCAAAACTTGTTGATAACCAGGGAAGAATTCACACTGATTTCGTTCAAAGTGGTACTGCAACCGGAAGACTTTCCTGCCGAGACCCAAATCTTCAGAATATCCCTGTACGCAACGAAGCTGGTAGACGTATTCGCTCCGCCTTTATTGCTCCACAGGGAAAAATTCTTATTTCAGCAGATTATGCCCAGATTGAACTTGTTGTACTTGCTCATTTAAGTCAGGATAAAAACATGTGTCAGGCTTTTATAGAAGGTAAAGACGTCCATAAGTCAACTGCCGCCCTGATTTACGGTGTAAAGCCAGAAGAAGTCAATCCTGAAATGCGTAGAATTGCAAAAACAATCAACTTTGGGGTAATTTACGGCATGTCAGCCTTTAGATTAGCTCAAGATTTAGGAATAAGCAGAACTCAGGCAAAGGATTTTATAGACTCTTATTTTAGAACTTATTCTAATATTCAAAATTTCATTACAAATACAATTCAATCAGCAGAAGAAAAAGGCTATATCGAAACTATTTTCAAAAGAAGACGACCAATTTTAAATATCAACAGCCGAAATAAAATCGAAAAAGCAGCCGCAGAAAGAATTGCTGTAAACTCTCCTGTACAGGGAAGCGCCGCAGATATTGTAAAAAAAGCCATGATAAATATTTTTCAGGCTTTAAAAGAAAAAAACAGCCCTGCAAAATTGCTTTTACAGGTTCACGATGAATTAATTTTTGAATGCCCAGATGAACCTGCAATTGTAGAAGAAACAATCAATCTGATTAGAGATAAAATGGAAAATGCTGTAAAACTTTCGGTACCTTTAAGAGTTTCAATTGAAAGTGGAGATTCCTGGGGAAAATTCCACTAAATCATTTTCTATTGTTTTGATTTTTTGATTTCATAAAATTTTTGTCAGAGGAGAATTCAATGAAAAAATATAATGTAAAACTTTTAAATAAAAATTTCGAAAAACTTCCCTCTGACTTAAAAAATACTCTAAATCAGCCGGTAATTATTTTAAGCGGAAAAATGGCTTCTGGTAAAAATTACGTCTGCTCTCTTTTAGAAAAATTTGGCTATTCTTCTGTGGATGCAGATATTCTTGTTCACCAGGCTATAGATAAGTCTAAAAATAAAATCTTAGAAACTTTTTCTGAATCTGCAGGTAAAGAAAATATTCTGATATTAGATCAAAATGGAAATATCAATAGACGCTCCTTAGGAAAACTCCTTTTTACCCATCCAGAATTACTTGCAAAACAAGAAGCTATTGTCTACCCAATAATTACTCAAATGATTGATGATTTTATACAGGAACACAAAAAAACAATCATAAATGCAACAGTAGCCTATAAAAGTCCTCAGATTATGGAAAAATCAAATCTTATAATCTTTGTTCAGTCAAATTGTATAAAAAGATTTTTGAGAGCACGAAAAAGAGATAAACTTCCCCCTTCTCAAATTATAAAACGCTTTAAATCTCAAAAAAAATTGATTAAAAATTTTACTAAGGCAGATAAAGAAATAATCATTATCAAAAACTAAAAGAATTTTTATCTCCAGATACGTCGAGTCAAGGCACACGTACGCTTAAAGCCTTGACTTCGCCGTTTTTAGGGTTTGTAATAAACCCTAAATAAATAAAAAAAATCCTAAAGGAATTTTTTCTAAAACCGATAAAAAGAGTAAGGTGGCCGATATATTTCGGTAAAGAGGAAATTTATGGATCAGAAAAAAACTTTATGGATTATTGCCGCTGTAGGTGCTTTTTTATTAGTAGTTTTAGGTGCAGCCCTTATTATGTATATGCCTGTAAAAAAACAAGCTGCAGCAGTTGCTAGTGTATCTAGTCCAAGAGAAAATACACAATATGAAAGTGGTTGGACAAACAGTCCAGACGTGGTTCCACCACAGCCAGTTCCTTATCAGAATAATGATAAAGTTTCAGAAATGATTGTTCTTTCTGATAATACCAGTGTTTTTGATTTGGCTAAAGCTAACAATCAATCAGAAAACAAGGGAACAACAATTGATTTAAATTCCTTAAAAGAAGATTTACTTGTAAAAGAGAATTCTACAAGTACTGTACCACAGAATATAAACATAACTGTAAATATTCCAGAAAGTAAAACTTCAGTAATTGAAGAAGTAAAGCCTGTAACAGAAACTCCAAAAGTTGAAACAAGTAAGGTTACAACAACTAGCCTTGTAGAAAAAACTCCAAATCCTGGTACTCAGCCTAAAACAGAAAAGAAAGCAGTTAAATCTGCTCCTGCAAAGGCTACTAAAACTGTTACAAAAAATCCTGCCCCTGCTCCTGTAGAAAAAATAACTCAGTTCTGGGTACAGGTTGCTGCTTACAGTAACAAAAAAGGTGCAGAAAACGCCCGCAGCATACTTGATGAAAACAAAATCCCAGCTGATATTTTTACTTTTGAAGATAATAAAAACAAACTTTTCTATAGAGTTAGAATTGGACCATACACAACAAAATCAGAAGCTGAATATTGGAGAACTAGAATCATCCAGATTGATGAGTTCTCTAAAGCAGAAAGTTTTGTAACCAGTACAACAAGCAATTAAAAAAAAGAAAACCTCCAAAACCTTTGCCGGCTCTATTACGGGCCGGTAATTTTTTTTATTTTTTTTCCATAAAAACTTCATAAAAAGTAACAATCACGGCAATTAACAATATGTGAAAGTAAAAAGAATTATTGTTTTGATTTGCCTTAATTTTTTGCTGGCTGACTTATTTTCGAATGGAAATAATATTTTTTCTCAAAATCATCTTTATCTCTACACAATTTGGGGATTAGAAGCTAATACACAGGAAGAAATAATTCTTAAAAGTGAAGAGGAATTGCCAAAAGAGGAGAAAATTTTCTATGACAGTATTTATGCTGGAGGAAAATTTATTCTTCCTTTTATGGATTTAAGATTTTTTGGAAAAAGTCAGGAATCTCTGGATTTTGAATCAAGTCTTGAAAAATGGAAAGAATTCGAGAATATGAATGTGGGTTTTGCGCTTTTTACTGATAAAGTGCTTAAAGAATTTTCAACTACTGTAAAGTATGGAAATCTAAAAGCTTCTGCAGCTGTCAGTAAACTCAATAATCCACTCTTGTCTTCTTCAATTTCTCCTTTTGCTTCAAATTCTACAAATGTGAGTAAATTAAGTCCTTCATTACCAAGCTATTCGTCTTTTTCAAATCCTTTAAGTTTTATGCTGGAAAGTGGATTTAAAAACCGAAAGAAAGTTTTTGATACTTATTTATTAAATGCCTGGTTATCTCAGGAAAAATCTTTAGGCTCTATGGATATTAAAATTGTGCCGTCAAAAAAAATCAGTTTGGAATTTGCCGGAATATGGGGTCTTTTACCCTATGAGGAATCTACAGTGGCTAGCTGGTGGTTAAAAGATAAAGTTTACTATCATAAAGGAAATCATCTATGTTCGCTCTTGCAAACTTCCTTAGGCTTTCCACATTTTAATACCTTATTTTCCTTTTATATTTATGAATCACCTTTTGGAGCCTACAATTTTATTTATAAAAGTGAAAATTCAATCAAAACAAATCTTTTTACTTTCAATTTTTCAACTCTTATTAATCAGAATAAATTTGTTTTAACAAGTTCCCAGAATAAATATCCGGCCCTTTTCCAATTAAAAAGCGGTATTCAGAATAATTATAAATTAAACACAAAACTCCCAATTTTTATTAAAACAGGAGTAAATACATACTTAAAACACTATCTAAATGATTCAGAAGAAGAAAATACTGTAAAAGCCTCAACGGGTATACAAGTTTCTTCTTTAATTACCGGGCTAACACTCTTATTTCAGGCTTCCGGTTGCTATCAAAAGGAAGAAAAAAATCTTTTGCTAACCCTAAATAATTATTTACTGCAGGTAAAAAACAACTGGAACTTTTCTGTTTTAAGTCCAACATTTTCTGCAAAAATAAACCTGGAATGCGAAAACCAAGAAGAAAATACAATTGATGTAAGTCAGCAGTATTCTGTAAATTTTCATTACAATGGTAAAACTCAAGTAAGCAACACAAACACAATCACAATAAAAAAAAGTGATGAAACTATAGAATGGAAAGAAAAATCTGATATTTCACTCAGATTAAAAACTAAAACAATAACCTATTTTCTTAAATTGTCAATAGTTTTCCAAGGCGGATAGCGTATTGTATCACGTAAAAACCTTACCGAAATAGTTCTGTGAATCATGTAAAAAA
>CAMGTC010000036.1 GCA_946061765.1 uncultured Treponema sp. | reverse complement strand
TGATGAAGAAAATAATAATTCTGAATCACAAAATAACTTTGCTACTTTTTACCCTGGTAAAGATTTTTAAAACTGGGGAGGATTAAAAATGAAAGAAAATAATTACAATAATTATGAAAATATAAATAAAAATCTCAGCAAGAATACAACAACTTTAAGGCCTTTTATTCATATTTCGCCATCAATTTCTATGATTTGTATTAAGCTTTTTATTTTATTAGGCTTACAAATCTTGATGCTCATTATTACTAAAAGTTATAATTCACTGGCTCTTGTATTCACTTCTTTTTGTGGAGCGGCATGTGCTTCTTCTCTTAGTTATTTAATTTACAAAGACCCTATATATAATTGCTGGCCTTTATTAATTCAAGGTATCTTAATTGGATTATTATTACCAGAAAGTTATCCACTGGCCACAGTTTTTATCATCACTTTTAGCTGCTTGTTTGTATCAAGAACTCTTGTATTTAAAAGTATAAATTCCTGGGTAAATGTACCTGTTGTTGCAGTAATTGTTGCATGGTTTATTGGAAGCAATTATTTCCCATCATTTTTAATTTCTAATGAAATGCTAACATTAAAAAATCCTTCTACATATTTAATTCAAGACGGTACATTTAATATTTACAAATATGATTCAATAATCACAAATTTCTTAAATTCAAGCATTTTTAGATTATTTAAAATTAATGTTCCTGAAGGTTATGTTTCTTTGTGGTGGGATTGTAAATCTGTAATTCCTGCATTTAGATTTAATTTTATTACGATTATTTCTTCGATAATTATTTTTTCGGATAACTCTTTTAATCCTACTGTTCCTACATTTTTTATTACAGTTTATATAATTCTTGTTAGACTCTTTGCACCAGTATTTGTTGGCGGAAATATTAATTCAGGGGATATTTTACTGGCACTTTTAACCAGCGGAACTTTATTTACGGCAACATTTTTAATTCAATGGTTTGGAACAACACCAATCACACTTGCAGGAAAAATTATTTACGGTTGCATTGCAGGTTGTATGGCCTTTTTTATAACTGGCTGTGGGACATCTCCAATTGGAATGGTTTACACAGTTTTAGTTTCAAATATTGTTAATTTATTAATTCGATATTTTGAAGAGAAAAACAATAAAATAAAACTTAATTTAATTTTAAATTGTCTGGATCAATCTGAAATTGATAAAGTAAACGCAAAATTAAATAAGGGGGAATTTTAGTCTATGTTAGAAAATTTTTCTTACAAGAAATTCTTTATTGATTTTGGGATTTTAGTCCTCCTTATTTCAATTAGTTTTTTACTGATAATCTATTCTGTAAAACTTTCCAGAAAATCATGGCAGTCTAATTTAAAAGTAAGTGTAGAAAAAGTACTTGATGAATATGATGCAAACAACTGGACAGTTGGCAAATTTATTCCAATTAATAATCCTTTTTCCTTGAGTGCTGCTTGTTACCAAGCTCAATATAGAAAAACTGGTGATATTTACAAAGCAATCATATTAAGAATAGAAACTTATTATGGACCACTTCCTGCAGTTTTTATTGTAAGCGAAGATAATGAAGTTGAATTTGCAGGCTATTCTTCTATTCATGGAAGAGTATTAACTCAATTAACAAATAAACCTTCAGATAAAAGAATTGATTTCTGGAAAGAAAAGGTTATTGAAATTTTAAAAGAGGAGTAGGGAAATGAAGCAAAAATCCTTTTATATTTATGTAGCTGCATATCTTGCAATTTTAATTCCAGCTCCAGGCAGATTTGTATTTGGTATTACTCTTTTAATTGAACTTCTTCTTTTAATGTTTGTTGGAATTTTTACAAATCTTTTAATTGAAAAATTAAAATTACAGCCATTTAAAACAATCGTTCTTATGTTTGTTTTACTTACCGTAACAGTTTTATACAGGCAGATTTTTATTATTTTCCAACCAGAAATAATTTTAACACTTGGTTTTACTTTGTATTTACCAACACTTTCTTTATTTTTGATTGGATTTTTATTAGACGAAGCAAATAAATCTTTAAAAGAAAATTTATTACTTTTATTAAAAGAACTTATTTTCTTTATTTTATCCGGATTAGTATACTTTTTGATTAGAGATATTTTTGGTTATGGAACATTTACTTTCTTTGGACCAAATCATCAGATTTACGAAAAGATTCTTTTCCCTCCAGATAAAATAGGAATTTTTACTTTTTTTGCAACTATTCCAGGTGCTTTATTTGGAGAAGGAATTTATTTATACCTTCATTTTGTTATAAAGCAAAAAATTAAAGTTATTTCTAATGCCGAGGTTCAAAAATGATAATTTTAAATACTTTTTTATATTACATTTTGTTTGCCTCAATTGTTTTAATTTATGGAATTGGAATAAATAAAATTTCTGAGTTTGGTATTTCTAAAAATCTGAATTTTATTTTTTATGTAAAATCAATTTTAACAGTTTATGCAACAACTCTGATTTCTTGGGAAATTACACAAAAAATCTTATTACCACTAAAAATAATAGAACTGGCACCTTTGATTATTTTTCTTGTTTTTATCTGTTTGAATTCATTTTTTCAGGCAATAATTATGATTATTACAGGTAAGAAATCCACCGAATTTTCCGTTACTTACCTTATTATTTTACTTGCCATTTGCGAAAGTTGTTCAATCATAAATTCAATAATAATTGCTACAGCCTGTTGTTTTGCACTTATAATTTTGATACCACTTTGTATTGCTTTTAAATCAAGACTTTTACAAAATGGACAAAAAATTAATGAAAAATATTTTTCTTTATTTTTTATTTTTCTAGCCTTACTGATTTTAATTGCTTCTACAGTTGATATTATTTGGTTAAATCCTGGAGTTCTAAAATGATTGTTTTTATAATCCTATTAATCATATTAGTTTTACTTTTTTCAATCATAATTACTTTTGCATTTCATATTTTGTTACCATCAATAAAAGAAAATCCAAAAGATAAATTAAATGATACATTAATTTCTTCTGCAGAAAGAACTTGTATGCAGCCAGAAAAAAAAGATTTTGAACCAAATGATAAAAAAGCAATTGTTTTATGTTCATGTAATAAAAAATTTAATAATCAGCCTCAGACATTTAACGAAATTCATACTTGTTTTATGATTAAATCAACAGGCTTGTCTGGCAGTGACTGTAAATTTGCCTGTATAGGACTTGGAGATTGTAAAAAAGCCTGTTCTCAGGAAGCAATTTCTATAATAAATGGTTGTGCTGTAATTTCTGATTTATGCTGTGGATGCGGCTCTTGTGTTGATGTTTGTCCTCAGAAAATAATCAAAATGGTAACCAAAGATACAAAAACTATAAGTCTTTGTTCAAATAATATTAGCGGAGAATTAACATCTTGTTCAGAAAAAGGAAATGTAACAAATGTTGAATGGAAAACTAAAAAAGACTTTAAAATATGGCAATATTGTTATAGAATAATTATAAAAATTCGTACTGTTTTTAAATCTAATTATTAAATAGTATAAGGGGAAAACGGCAAAGGGGTGGGAAGCCGTGTATAAAAATTTTGATATACATTAGCTTCAGTTTAAAATCAGAATCAATAGCTTTTGAAAGTTCAGAGAATTTAGAAAAGCTTTACAATTTAATTTATAAACCCCTTATTAAACTTTTAAACAAGCACCCAGATTTTAAATTTTCCATTTCATTAAACGGCTCTTTAATTTCATTTCTTAAAAGAAAAAGAAAAGAATACATTACAGTTTTAAGACAGTTAGTTGATTCAAAACAGGTAGAAATAATTGGAGGAACTTATTTTGATTCCATTTTACCTTTATTATTAACTGTTGATAGAAACGGACAGATTGATAAATTAACTTCAGAAATTAGACAGACAATTGGTGTTAGACCTAGAGGTATAAATCTCTTTTGTGACTGTTGGGATTCTTCACTGGTTAATACTCTTCAGGTTTGTGGAATTGAATATACTCTTTTAAATGAAAATATAATTCCAATGGAAAAAAGACAATTTCTTCCAATTATTATGACTAACCTTGGAAAATCAATTGAAATTTTCCCAACTTATTCAAATTTCATTCCAATTTCTCAGACTGACCCTGAAAAATTTGTAAATAATATTCTAAAAACAGAAAAATCTCTTAATAAAAAATCATATTATTTACATTATGAGCCAGACAGAATTATAAATATTGAGTTTAAACCAGAAAGCATAATAGATTTACTTGAAACAGGATGGTTTGAAAAATTTATATCATATTTAAAAGAAAATCCTTCAATAGAGGTTCAAACTACAACAACTCAAAATTATCGAAAAAATAATAATGCTAAAATCCCGGCTCATATTGCCTGCGGTATGAACAATTCATCAATTCATTTTTCTTATAACAGAAATACAAGTATTTATGATTATCTTGATTATTATCCTCTGGCAAAAAATCTTTACAACAGACTCTCTTATATGGAAATGCTTATAAATCAATATAAGGGAGATAAAATGCGAAAAAATACAGCCCGCGAAAAATTATGGGCTGCACAAAATGGTCATGCACTTGTTTTTTCTAATAATGGAAATTACATATCAACAATTTATAGACAGAAAGCTTATCAAGATTTGATGGAAGCCGAAAAAATCATAAGGGAAGAGGGGAATTTTAAAGAATATCTTAGCAGATTTGATTATAACAATGATGGTTTAGATGAATATGTATGCAGAATGAAAAATTATTTTTCTTACATTTCTCCAGTTGGCGGTGCTATTCAGGAACTTGATATTCTAAAAACTTCCGGAAACTATGCAGATAATCTCTATAGGCAGAGTGAATTTGATAACTTTACAGATAATTACGAAAGAGGCATTTTTATAGACCATTTGTTAAATGATGAACAGCTTAAATCTTATATCGAAGGAAATCCCACAGAAGAAGGAGTTTTCTCAAGAATTATTTATAATGAAGTTAAGTTTGTTGCTTCTCACAGGGAAATTCAATTAGAAGCTCATGCATATCTTCCAAAATCAAAACAAAATCTTAAATTAAAGAAAAAATATATTATTAACTCTGATGGAATGATGATTCAATATATCATCAAAAATGAAAGTAATAGTCCATTAATTGCAAATTTTGCAGTTGAATCAAATATTGCAAACACAAATTTTGATGAAAATAATATAACTTATTACAAACAGGAAGTTCTTTCTAATCAAAATTTATTTGAATTAGATTCCAGCCAGAAAACTGCAAGTCAAAAAGGACTGAGTAAAAATCTAGAAAAAACTTGTCTTGTAAGATTTACAGATTTAGAGCATGGAGTTAGTCTTTCTTTTGAGCCTAACGAAAATTGTTCATATTCTTATTACCCATTAATTTTTAAACGACCTGATGTAAATGACCAGTTACATGCTGTTCATCTTACCTTTGTTTCAACTTTGTACTGGAAATTAAATCTAGCCCCTCAAAGTGAAACTGAAAAAACAATCAATTTTTCTATAACCAATGTAAAAAAACAAAGAAAGTAATTCATTTAAAAATATGCTATAATAAAAAAATGTCAGGTAAATATTATTTTCAGAATAAATTTAATAGCATTATTTTTATTATTTTATTATTTTCAGCTAATTTATTTTCCCAGGATTTTGCTAATTCTCTTATAAGTTACAAAGGAAGTGGTAATTATATTTTACAGGAAAGAAGTAATTTACTGCGTTATGATAATGGACGTTATGTGGGTCTGGTTAATAAACAGGTTTACGCTTATATAACACCTGTAACTTTTGATAATTATTATATTTATGAAGGAAATTTTTACGTTCAGGAAGGAACAAAACATAACAACTTTAATGTCAAGGCCGGCATAGATGATTCAATTCCTGCAAAATTTAAAATTAATAAAAATGGTCAGCTAACAATGATAAAAGACAATGGATATCCAACTTTCAGGTCTTTTCCAAGTTATTCTGAAGAAAAAATTAAAATTGGAGACAGCTGGTCAGCAAAAGCCGAAAGAGCAGTAGATCCATTAAATAAAGGAATAATCACAAAACTCCCAATCTTTGTTCAATACAAATATGAAAAAGATGACTATTTTAATAATGAACCTATTTTTGTAATTTCTGCACAATGGGCAACACGCTACGGTTTTGGAACAGGCTCATACAATATGGATTTTGGAGGAGATAAAGATTTAGTAAAAGCAAGCGGTAGTCACAAGGCAAATCTTTATGTTAGTAAAATAAGCGGAAACTGTTTATTAATTCAAGACAAAGTAGATGAAACTTTTGTCTATAGCGATGGAAATCAATATACATTTAGGGGAACAATTTCTCAGTTTACAGAATATCCTCCTGCAATTGACCGTTCAAAAATTATTCCACTTTTAAAAAGAATTGCTGAAATTTCAGACGAAGAAGAAAAAAATCTTGAAAAAAGCATTTCTATGGACGAATATTCCATCATTAGTGGACAAGGTCTTGCAATGTCAGATAATTCAAAATCCACAGGAACGGAAGAAAATAACAGTTTACAGAGTAATGGAGCCGTGGGAACAGGGAATAAAAACTCTCAGAGTAATATAAAAGGGGCAGGAGAAAATCAAAACACCCAGAACAAAGTTTCCGGGGATTCAACAAATAAAAACTCCAAGGTCAATATTCCCGGGACTGGCGAAAACCAAGCACAGAGCAAAGTTTTTGGGGGCATCACAGGCAATTCAAGTCAATCTTCAAATATAAAATCAAAACTGGATAGTTTAATTAATAATCCTAAAGATGCAGGAGAATTAGAAGATTGGAATTATGCTTCTGAGGATAAAAGAAAAGACTCCCAAGAAGACGATAAAAAACTTGTTACTGTTGATAACACACCGGCAGGACTTAGATTAACAATTCCTAATCTTCAATTTAAGCCAAACAGCCCCGAACTTATGGAAGATGAAAATAAGCGTCTTGATAAAATTGCACTTGTTTTACTTGAAATTCCAGACTGCAGACTTATGATTGAAGGTCATACAGCAAGAATTGGTCAGGAAGAAGGTGAATTACAACTTTCTATTGAACGTGCAAAGGCAATTAAAAATGCCTTAAGTAAGAGAGGTTTTCCAGAAGAAAATATAATTGTAAGAGGTAGTGGTGGAACAAAACCTATTGCAGATAATTCAACTTACGAAGGAAGGGCTAAAAACCGCCGTGTTGAAATTACAATATTAGAATAGATATAATAGATTTTAGAGGATGTTATGACAGATTTAGAAAGACAGAATTTATTTACCGATGTTTATGAATTAATTGATATTTATAAAGAGTTTTCCCCACTCCAAAATAACGGAAGCATTGTTACCGATGCTATTAAACCATGTATTACAGAAATGATTGATTATATAATTCCAGATGAATCAGAATCTGCAAAATTAAAAGACTGGCTTGATACTACAGATTTTTGGACAGCACCAGCTTCTTCAAGATTTCATGGAAATTTTAAGGCTGGCTTAAGTCTTCATACATTGATGGTAATTCGTCAGGCTTTAATTTTTTCAAAACCGGTACTGGAGAATTTTTTTTCTTGTCCTCTGGCCGAAAAATATACAAT
The DNA here is from genome assembly GCA_946061765.1 of uncultured Treponema sp. Lineage (GTDB taxonomy): Bacteria > Spirochaetota > Spirochaetia > Treponematales > Treponemataceae > Treponema_D. The sequence goes on along the minus strand of CAMGTC010000036.1, from coordinate 6,579 downwards.
TACTGCAAAAGATATATTTTTAGCATGTCTTTGTCATGATTTTTGTAAAACAGGTTTTTATGGAACTGAATACAGAAATGTAAAAGATTTTGCCGGTAACTGGACTAAGCAGGCTTTTTATAAGGCAAAGGCCGAAAATAGAAATCTTGGACATGGAAATGAATCTGTGTTGATGATGTTAGAAATATTCCCTGAGATGATTCACAATCGAATGGTAATGGAAGCGGTAAGTCGCCATATGGGATTTAGTGATTTATCAGAAAGCGAAGGATATAACTATTCAAACTTTTTACAAAATCCCCTTGTAGTTTTAATACAGCTGGCAGATCAAACCGCTGCCCAGTGGTTTAACACCTAATTTGAATTAATCAGACTTTTTAAGAATGCTGCTGCTTCAGGTTTGTCGGAAATTTCCCACAACCTGCAAGTAGTAACAATAATATTATCTTCTTTCCAAAGTAAACCAAGTTTCCAGTTTCTTTCAAAATTATCAATCATCTGAATATCAGGATTTATATTTTTACCTGCCAGATTTAGACAAGTTGAATGTTCAACAATATTGTACCACTTTGGATTTGTATAGGATTCACTTGGAAATTCTTCTAAAAGTTCTGAAGATGTATTAATTGTTAGACCTAGAGTTCCTACAGGAACTTCTTTTTTCATACTTTCGCTTATTGAACGGAACATTGGATAACACCAGAAATCTGTACAATAAGTTCCTTTTACAATCTCTTCATTTTCAAATGAGTTTTTAAAATAAATTACCTTTTTATTTTCCAGACTTAATTTTTTTGCTTCTTCATAAGATTTTGTAAGAAGACAATTATTATATTCAATACTGTCCTTTTCCTGTAAAGCTTCAAGAAGTTTTTTAATTTCTTTATCAGCAGCTGGATAAACATGGAGAGTATATGAATTTAATATGCTTTTTACTTCTTGATTTTTATCTGAATATTTAGAATCTTCATGATTCGAATCTTCAAGATTCATAATAAGAAGCAGAGTGACTTTTTTATATTTCTCGATATTTTCAAATCTAAAGGTAAAGGTTCCAAGATTTGTATTTCCCCTTTGATTACTCTTAATTTCAAAATCTTCTTCACAAAGAATTTCGTCATTTTCGTTATCTATGATGTAAGCTGTAATACAATTTCCAAGATAATTTTGATCACTGTAATTATGTAATATTATTTCTGCCTTTAATTCATCTCCATTTTGGTAAAGATATTTTTCAAAAGAAGCAAGTAAAACAGTTTTGTCACAGAAACTTCTCCACTGAGGACCGGAAACCAATCCTTTTGATTCCATAAATGAATTTAAAACTCCTACCAGAGCTGTCCCCTGACCAGTAAAATCCTGAATGTCCAAAAGTTGAAATCCCGAAAGTTCATTACTTCTTAAAGCAGCTTCAATTTCGTTTTTGTAACATTGAATGGCAAGTCTTCCTGAATCTCTAAAAAAGTCTTCTGCCTTATCTAACATTCCGCTTTTTTCTAATCTTTCTTTAAAAATTTCCAGATTAAAGGCTTTTAAAACCCCTGTGTATTTTTCTATTTCACTAAAATCAGGATAAAAACAATATTGTCCAACTTCATGACTAATACATGGTTTATTTGGAAGAAAATGCTGATTTTGGCCGGAAGTTTTTACTTTTTTAACTCCAGTACCATATTGGATTTCAATTTCTTTATCTTCACATAATTTTGAATCATTGTGGGAAGCATCTTCAAAAAAAACATCATAATTATGATTTGTATTAGGCTCTTGGGTTTGTATAAAACCTAAAGGTGCATCACATTGGGCATAAGAACCTCTAATTAAAGCTTCTTTAGAAAATCTTACTCCAACAAAATAATCTTCGTGTTCACTTGTTCTAGGCCAGAACTGAAAATTATTTGAACCGCCGGTATATAGATGTCTGTCATCATAATCATGATAATTTTTCATAATGGAATCCAGCCTGTCTTCAGAACCCCATAGTTCATTTCCCATACTCATCATTACAAAAGAAGGATGATTTCCAAAATCGTCAAGAATTTTATAACCTTCAGAAATGAGATAATCTTGTGACTTTTGATCAAAACCATCTTCTCCAGGAGCTTGAATTGTTCCCCAAAAAGGTAATTCTGGGGACATATAAATTCCCAGTTGATCTGCTGCCATAAATGCAGCTTGCGGAGGACAAGAAGTATGAAATCTATAGTGATTGATTCCATAATTTTTTGCTGTTTTCATAACTTTTAGCCATGAATCTAAATCTGTTGGGGCATAACCTGTAAGAGGAAAAATCATTCCGTCATGCTTTCCTCTTAAAAAGATTCTTTTTCCGTTATTTTCAAAATATTTTCCAACAGCCTTAAAGGTTCTAAATCCAATTGAAAAAGAATACTTTTCTGGCTTAGTATTATTAGAAATTTCAAGATTATAAAGATTTGGATTTGTATCCGACCAGAGTTTTGTATTTCCCGGCATAGTAAAAGTAATTTGATTTTTTCCAGGAATTAATTTCTGACTTTTTTCAAATAAATCAGGAATTTTAAAAGTATAATCAGCAGCTTCTGTAGCAATAAGATTTGCAGAAATTATAAGTTTAATTTCATTGTCTACTAAAGTTTTAATCTTAATTGATTCTAATCTTACACTGTCTAATTCAATTAACTCTATTCGGCCTGTAATACCATTCCAGTTAGTTTGAGTATCTGGCGAAGTCATATGTCCGCCTGGTACAATGTAATCTACATTAGAAATTAAAAGTGTAATATCAAGTTTATTTTCCAAATCTTTTGGACTTAATTCAAAATCATATTTTTGTATTCCGTTGATAGAATTATTTGAGCCGATTTTTCTGCCGTTTATCCACAGGGTAGAGTATCTGGTTCTTTCTAAAATTAATCTATAATTTCCAGCTTTTATTGATTTATTTTCTTCTTTTTTAAAATCAATTATTTTTTTGTACCAGGCATATCCTTCATATTTGTAGGGATCTGTTAAATATCCAGTGGCTCTTTCGTCTGTTTCTGGAGATTTTTTCTGTTCAGAAAGGCTTCCTGGTAAATTAATAATATCTTCAAAAGATTCTAATTTATAATATTCATTTTGGATTCCTTTTTTTTCTGAATCCAATTTAAGCTGCCATTTTCCTGATAAATCAATTTTATTCATTTTACAATCCTTTTTTAATGATAAAAAATTATAAAAGATTTCAAAGTAAAAAGGAATTGTCAAAAATGTAAATTCTTAAAAAAGAAAACTTTATAAATATTAAATTTCTTTAAAAATATTAAATATTTTATCAAAAATCTATTGTAAGAAAATTAACGCTATTCTATAATCAAAATAACTTTATTTATAAGAGGTATACAAATTGGTAAAAGGTAAACCTTTAATCAATATTGAAAGATGTAAGGGCTGCGAACTTTGTATTAGAACTTGCCCAAAAAAAATTCTTGAAATGTCTAAAGAAACTAACAGTCAGGGAGTTAATTATCCTGTTTGTATAGACGAAAACGCATGTATTGGCTGTACTTTCTGTGCAACTATGTGTCCGGATTGTGTTATTGAAATTGAAGTGGAGAATTAATATGGCTGAAAAAGTATTAATGAAAGGAAACGAAGCCATAGGTGAAAGTGCTATCCGCGCTGGCTGTCGTTATTATTTTGCTTATCCAATTACACCTCAAAATGAAATTCCTGCTTATATGGCAAAACGAATGCCTGAAATTGGTGGAACTTTTCTTCAGGCCGAAAGTGAATTAGCTGCAATTAATATGGTTTTAGGAGCTTCAGCAGCAGGAGCAAGGTGTATGACTTCATCTTCATCACCTGGAATCTCTTTAAAACAGGAAGGTTTTTCTTATATTGCAGGTTCAGAACTACCAGCCGTTGTTATTAATATGATGAGAGGAGGCCCAGGCCTTGGTAATATTTCTGGAGCTCAGGGAGATTATTTCCAGGCAACACGAGGTGGTGGTAATGGTGATTATCATACTTTTGTAATTGCTCCAGGAAGTGTACAGGAACTTGCCGACTGGACAGTAAAAGCCTTTGATATTGCAGATAAATATAGAATTCTCTGTTTAATTTTAGGAGATGGATATTTAGGACAGATGTCGGAACCTTGTCTTTTACCAGAATTCCGAAAAGATTTGCCAGCTAAAGACTGGGCTTTAACTGGTAAAACAAAAGACCGTCAGCAGAATAAAATCTATTCTCTAAAGTGTTCAGGTCCAGACGGAGAATTAAACGAACATATTAATAAACTTTTTGAAAAATATAAGATTATTCAGGAAAGAGAAAGTGCTGCAGAAGTTTATGAATGTAAAGATGCTGATTATGTAATCTGTGCTTATGGAACTGCTGCCAGAATCTGTAAAAAAGCTGTAAAAGAATTGAGAAATCAGGGAATAAAAGCAGGTCTCTTTAGACCAATCACTTTGTGGCCTTTCCCAGAAAAAGAACTTGAAGAAGCTTGTAAAAATGCAAAAAAGATTCTTACAGTTGAAATGTCTATGGGGCAGATGGTTCAGGATATTAAATTATACTCTGGACACAATCCTAAAGATGTGGATTTTTATGGAGAAGCCGGTGGCCTTCTTCCAAAAGTAGATGCAATTATTGAGAAGGTAAAGAATTATGACTAAGAAATATGAATTTCCAAAATCAATGAAAGATGTTCCAACTCACTATTGTGCAGGCTGTGGACATGGAATTGTACATAAATTAATATGTCAGATTATAGATGAAATGAACATTCAGGATCAGGTACTTTTAGTAGCTCCTGTAGGATGTGCAGTTTATGCCTATAATTATATTGATGTAGATACATGTGAAGCAGCTCACGGAAGAGCCCCAGCAGTTGCTACGGGTATGAAAAGAGTTCATCCAGATAAAACTGTAATTTCTTACCAGGGAGACGGTGATTTACTTGCAATTGGAACTGCAGAAACAATTCATGCTGCAAACCGCGGAGAAAATATTACTGTAATTTTTATTAACAACGCAATCTACGGAATGACTGGGGGCCAAATGGCTCCAACATCATTAGTTGGTCAGGTAACAAAAACCACTCCTTATGGCAGAAAGGCAGAAGAAGTAGGATATCCAATCAGAGCCTGTGAACTTATTAATACCCTTGTAGAACCAAAATATATAGAACGTTGTGCAGTTTATGATGTTCAGCATATTAACAAAACAAAAGCTGCTATTAAAAAGGCAATCACATATCAAATGGAAGGTAAAGGTTATAGTTTTGTTGAAATTCTTTCTATGTGTCCAACAAACTGGGGAGTAAATCCTGTAGTTGCTGCAGACTGGGTAAAGAATCAGATGGAACCTTATTATCCACTGGGAGTATTTAGAGACATTCCTTCTGGTAACATACCAGAAGCCGCAGCCCCAAAAGCCGGTGTAGTGTTGCCAAATAAATAAGGAGTATAAGATGACAAACGAAATTATTTTTGCTGGATTTGGCGGACAGGGTGTAATACTTGCAGGAAAAATCCTAGCTTTAGCTGGTATGAGTGATGGAAAATTTGTTTCTCATATTCCTTCTTACGGAGCAGCAATGCGCGGAGGTACTGCAAACTGTTCTGTAATTGTAAGTGATGAAGAGATTGCTTCTCCTGTAATTGAAAAACCGGATGTAGTAGTAGCTTTAAATAAGCCTTCAATGACTAAATTTGAACAGTGGTTAAAACCTGGCGGACTTTTAATTTACAATAAGTCTTTAATTGATATTGAACCAAAAAGAAAAGATATCCGTTCTTTAGCTTTGGATTGTAATAAGATTGCTGAAGAAACAAATAATCCAAGAGGTGCTAATATGGTTGTACTTGGCTGTATGGCAAAAGTTATTCCTGGAATGGTATCTTCAATTAAACCTTTTGAGTATGCTTTGGATGAAGCTATTTCTGCCCGCAATAAAAAATTTAACCCAATCAATATTGCCACAATTGAAGAAGCTTTTAAAAAAGACTACGAAATTTATGAATAAATAATAATGCCAGTCAGAAAGCGACTGGATATTTGTTACGTTAGGGTCAAGAAAAGAAAGCGGTAAGAATAAATTATACAATTATGGATGATAAAGAATATTATTCACTTATGAACAGATCTTCTTCCTGGGCCTTACAAGAAGCATTAAAAAAAGCAAGAAAAGATAATAAATCTTCTGGCAAAGAAACTTATGCTAATCTTGAACTAAGGCAGGGAAGAGCAGATGCAGAAATGCTGATGGAAAAGAAAAATATTTCATTTTCGTCTGATTCAGAATCATAAAAAAAGCCGGCTACGAACTGGCAACTTTCGTAGTCGGCTTAAATATATTGTTTTTATAAGAGCCTTTTTTAATAAAAGTCTATTTTATCTTTCGTTTGATATTAAACTTTAAGCAGGAAAGAGTTCCAGCTGAAAAACCGATTGAAACAAGAATTAATGCATCCATTAAATCCTCTGTTTTTTCTCTCACTTATCTGTTAGTTATACCTAACACTTATAATTTACTAATATTTGAGCTTTTATGCAAGTGAAATTCTAAAAAAATATTATTATTTTTTCACAGCTGGAGTAAACTTTAAT
>CAMGTC010000035.1 GCA_946061765.1 uncultured Treponema sp. | reverse complement strand
TTTTTCCCCCTTGCTTTTTCTTCTGCTTCCTTTGAATATAATTTTTTCTGATTTTCTTCCCATCTATTCTGAAATGTTTCCCCCATTTTTCCACCTAAGGAATTATATTATATTTTGAAATTTTTAAATAGTGGGCTTAAGTTGATGATGTTAGGCGACGGGGCGCACCCGAGACTCGCTCAAATCGATGCGTCACTCGCGATTTGACGGCTAAAGCCGTCGCTCCCTATGATTTGCCTGATCTCCGCTCGTGCCATCTCTTCTGACCACAACAGCTTTTCTTCGAGCGGAGACGAGAATTGCGATGCAATTCTCTCTTTCGGCACTACCACTATGTTGGCTCAAAAAAAAATGCCCGCAGATTTCTGCGAGCATTTTTCTATCCTAGAACTTTATATCTAGTAACTAGCGCAAAAGGCTAAGCACATTCTGTGATGACTGGTTTGCCTGAGCCAACATAGCTGTTCCAGCCTGGCTGAGAACCTGGTTCTTTGTGAAGTCAACCATTTCTGAAGCCATGTCTGTATCACGGATGCGTGATTCAGAAGCCTGGAGGTTTTCAGCACCGATGTCGAGACCTACAACTGTCTTTTCGAGACGGTTCTGGTAAGCACCGAGGTCAGCGCGCTGTTTGTTGATCTTTTTGAGAGCTTCGTCCAAAGTTCCGATTGCGCGGTTAGCGTCATCTGGAGCTGCGAGGGACATTTTTGATTCGTCTCCGAGGTTCTTCAATCCGAGAGCTGTAGCAGACATTGTTCCAATGTAAACCTGAGTTCTCTGGTCCATGTTAGCACCAATGTGGAACCACATAGAACCTGTAACTGCGTTTTCACCTGTAGGACGAGCGAAGCGACCTGTGAGCATGTTCATACCGTTGAACTGAGCTGCAGAAGCGATGCGGTCAACTTCATCGATAAGTGATGAAACTTCAACCTGAATCTGCATACGGTCTTCGTCAGAATAGATACCGTTTGATGACTGAACTGCAAGTTCGCGGATACGCTGAACGATGTCAGATGTTTCCTGCAAGTAACCTTCTGTTGTCTGAATGAAAGAAATACCGTTTTCTGCGTTTGTAGAAGCCTGGTTCAAACCGCGGATCTGTGCGCGCATTTTTTCAGAAACTGCAAGTCCTGAAGCATCGTCGCCAGCACGGTTGATTCTCATACCAGATGAGAGTTTTTCCATGTTCTTCTGATTGCTAAGGTCTGTAAGACCCTGTGAACGCTGTGCAAACATTGCACTCATGTTGTGATTGATAACCATAATGGATCTCCTTAAAATCTGTGATCAAATTGTTTTAATTTCAATCTGGTCCTTGTAAGATTTGGTAGTTGTAAGTATCAAACCTCGCAAGGACAACTGCCCATGTGGGGTTTTTACCACCCTATACTTTATTTTCGGAAATCCATAATTTTAGTTTAGCGGAATTTTTATAAATTTTTTGGGAATTATTTCATCAAACTGATTTGAAAATAAAACAGCTTATTCTTGCAAAGAAATTAATTTAGATATATATTTATGCAAATAAAAGTATTTATATTTACATATTTTAGTAATTATAAGGAGATTTTGAAAATATGAACCTTATTCGCGAAGATTATCTTAAACTTATCCGTCCTTATTACGATGTTGATCTTATAAAAGTGATAACTGGAATCCGACGTTCAGGAAAATCGGTTTTAATGGATACAATAAAAGATGAAATCATTGCAAATGGTGTAAAAGGCTCTCATATTATCAGCATAAACCTTGAAGATTTGGACTATTCATTCATCACTGATATTAAGGATCTTCATAAAGAAATAGAAAGCCGCATTCAAGATAAGGAAAAATATTACATTTTCCTTGATGAAATTCAGCATATAGAAAACTTTGAAAAACTCCTTGCTTCACTAAAAGCAAAGTTTAATTGCTCAATATTTGTTACAGGAAGTGATTCAACGATGCTTTCCGGAGAACTTGCAACACTTCTTACCGGAAGAACTGTAGAATTTGAAATTTTCCCGTTCAGTTTTAAAGAATCAGTGGATTTTATGGCATTGAATAATATTGAATGTGTGCCGGATGATTTTATCAAAGATTACATAAAATGGGGAGGCTTTCCGCTTCGTTTTAGTTTTAGAGAAGAAACTTCAATTAAACGTTTTCTGGATAACTTGTATTCAAATATCATAAACCGGGATATAATCAAAAAATCAAGCAAGATGGACAAGAATACATTCAAAGATATTTCGCTTTATATCATGTCAAATGCAGGAAAAGAATTTTCAGCACAAAACATTGCAAATTATTATTCAACAAAATGCAAAAAAAAGGTAAGTACCAGAACTATCTATAATTACCTTGAAAAACTGCATAAAGCGTATATTATTCATTCCTGCAAAAAATACAATATCACAGGAAAATCCGCTTTGGACTCTTCTGATAAATTTTATGCAACCGACACAGGCCTGCGCACATTGAATACAAATACTATAAACTATGAAGACACTTTTTTTCTGGAAAACATTATTTATAATGAACTTTTGATTCAAGGCTTTACAGTTTATACAGGAAAAACTTTCAAGGGAGAAATTGATTTTGTTGCTGTAAAGAATAATAAAAAATGCTTCATACAAGTTGCATACCTTCTTTCAAGTGCAGAAACAATTAAAAGAGAATTCGGCTCTTATGATAAAATTACGGATGCATCACCTAAATATGTTCTTTCTCTGGATAAAATAGATTTAAGCCACGACGGCATTGAGCACCTGAACATCGTGGATTTTTTATTGCACAAGGTTAGTTTGCATTTATCGTAAAATATGGGCTAGTTTGATTATCTAACCTGCATCCATTTTTTTTCATCTTTCTTAATCTCTTGCTTGATGCACGACAAGATTCCAATTCATAAAAATAATCTGTCAACATTCTTCGCTGATAATGAAGGACATCTTCTCTATCTATTGATGTAAGATTTGAAGGTGAAACGGTCTGGCTTACTCAGGACAGCTTGTAGATTTATATAACTCAAGCAAGGCAAATGTGAGCGAACATATAAAGCATATTTTTGAGGAAGAGGAACTTGACGAAAATTCAGTTGTTCGGGAATTCCGAACAACTGCTACAGATGACAAATCATATAATACGAAATACTACAACTTTACTATTCATTACATAACAATTTTCGTTCTGCTTTTATTAATTTTAAATCTTCCTGATAATCTGTATTTGCACACATATCAAATACCCAGGCCATATCACATTCAGTTTCATTTCTTATAGGATATGTAAATGACTGTATATCATTAAAGTCCATTTGAACTTTGTATTTTTCAAATATTTTTTTGACATCTTTCATATCATCCCAAAAGTGAATTTCTGATGCATATTTTTCAGCATTTATACCTACGAAAGTTAACCGAATACTGGTTTTAATATAATCAACTTTATATTTGTTATATTCATTATTTGCAGAAACCTTTTTACTTGCTATGATTCTATAACCAATATAAATTGATTCTTTATCAGAAAAATCTAAATCAGGTAAAAACCAATTTGTGGTGATTGGAATGATGTATTTATCATCCAAATTAAAAATTTCTTTGATGATATTTTTAAGTTTATTTGAATCTAACATTGTATTAACTCCTTATATTTTTAACCCCATTTAGAACGATCATATAAAGGTTCATAATATAACCTTGTTTTCTGCAAAGCTTTTTCAAGAACCTTCATAAAGTACAGACATGTTTTATTGTTTGATGACAATGAAACATTTTTAGTATTTAATGCTGTAATAAAAACGATAAAGGCTTTAATTTCATAACCTGAAATTTCATTACCTGAAACATCTTTAAGATATGCTTCTACAAAATCGTAATGTGTCAAAATATCGATATTAAAATCTTTAAGCATTTTTACTAAAGCAGGCTCTAATTCTTTAATGAACTTTTTTTCTTTCACTGAAAAGTATTCATAATTTATAATTCTTTGCTTTTTAAGAATATGAATAATAGCTTCAATATGAGATAGCAGTATACTTTCATACTCATTAGGAACGTATATATCGTTGAATACTTTAGAATATACGGCAACAGTTATTGCATAATCAGTAAGTAAGTTTTTACCATAAGTTACTTTTCGGACTTGTAACGGAATATTTTTATCAAGTAAGAAAAAGAAAAGTTTGGTATTTAAATCCTTTTCTGAATGATGACTTTTACGAAATGCTGCTTTACACCAATCTGGATAATCAAGTATTTCCATTCCATGTATGGCAATTATTTCTTCAAACTTATCGTAAAGAGTCATTAGAATCTCCCTTTTGAAAAAATACCTGCAATAGAAATATCATCACCACTGCCTTGTTCTGAAAGATTTGGAAGAAAACCCTTCAATTCAAAAATAGTCTTATCTGTATCAGTTATAATATTATTTCGAATATTACTTAAGAAAAAAGGAAGCTTTTCATTATCAAAGGAATCTGCAAGGCCATCACTCATAACAGTAATACCAGCAATTTTTTCAAATCCATAAGCATAACGGAATTCATTTGCAGCTTCTTTATTACATAGTGATGTTGTTATTCCAAAACCTAATTTTTCATTTTCGAGTTCTTCAGGAAAATGAACAGATAAATCATTTTTTATAACAGCACATTTTCCATCACCAATTTGAATTGTGAACCAGAAATTTAAATGTTCAAGATATACGGATGCTAAGAGAGTAGAACCATATAAAACTGGAATATCCTCATCTGTTTTTGGTAATTCCAGATTTTGCTCTTCTATGAATTTTAATTCTTCTGTACATAATGGATTTGCTTTATAATCTGCGATTACAGAATCTTTCCAGGATAAAGAGGTTTTAATACAGATTAACTTCAGATTCTTTTCAATAAGATTCTGTTTTTTCTTTGTAACATCCCACAGCATTTCTTTTAAGACCCCATTGATTGAATCTACAGCACAACGTACAGCTAACTCAGAACCCCTTGCACTGCGGATATATTTATCACCACCATGACCGTCAGCAACAAGTGCATAAGCATAAGACTTTAATTTATCACTTGTTGCAGCGGCATAGTCTTGAAGGGGCTTATTCTGTTTAATATGTGAGCTTCCAATACAACGCTCTGCCATAGTTATCAGCATAAGCCGACTCCTTACCAGTCATCTCCGCTGGTTGATGTAGAACTTAAATCAGGTTCTTCCTGCTGAATATCTTTGATTTCATCAATCATAGTATCCTGCTTAGAAGGAAACTGCCCATCACTAACCGGCTGGCTGCGACTGCCAATTTGTGAAGAAGTGATAGAAACTTTTCTGATCCATTTTCTTAAAGCTTCTGGAGTATGAACTGTAATAACAGCTTCAATATTTCCAGTAAACTTTGCGAGTACATCTTTGTTTGCATCATCACCAATAGCAACTGCCACCTTGATTCCATGTTTAAACCAGTTGTTCTGCTGCAAGAGATTAATTCCTGATTCAAAATCATCTGTAGGTTCTCCATCACTCAGTAAGAAAATTACTGGGGCTACAGAACCAGATGGAGCTTTTAAGAAACCATTCTTTGAAAGTTTCTCATTAAGCTCACGACACGCAGCTCCCAAATCAGTAACGCCATCTGCATCAACATTGGTCCACTGAAAGCTGTCTGAAGCGATAGGGGTAGAATACATCCACTGACAACCGCTTGAAAATGTAAGACAAGCAACTTTCAAATCGATATCAGAACCACCAGCATCTTTTAATTCCGGAAGAACTTCACGAATTGCAGTATTAACTGCACCAATTTTTGTTCCCTGCATACTGCCTGATGTATCAACAACGAAGAACAAAACCATCTGTCTTTTAACAATTCCATCAATATCGTCGAACATTCCCATAGTTCGGACCTCCTAAATAATTATTATTTACTAACTTTTGCGGTAATACCGTCAAAAGTAACCTCTATACCATTTGCAACAGGAATTACTGAACCTATAGCAATATCCTTACTTTCCCCATCCGGAGTTTTAAGCTTCCAGTCTTTACCTGAATTATTTTTTATTCCCCACAATGCAGGATTCTTTTTATTCATAATTACTTCACCACAGACTGTTGAAAAATCATCATTGTCTTTAGTTACCTGACATTTATAGAGTTTTGTACCAGGGAAAATAGGCAATTTATATTTATCTGTTTCCAAAGTGAACGGATAACTGTAACTGCTACCACAATCAAACTTTATGCTTGAATCCCGTGGTATCATTGCCAGACAAACTTCTGATGAACAATGAGGACAACGAAGTAAAGTACCTCTGAATCTAATTAAAAGTTTCTGCCATTCATTTTCAGGTAATCTTTGATTTGGATTTTTTAATCCTTCGCAGAATGATTTTATAAAGGCTTCCTGTAAAAATTTTGGATAACGAGGCCAGAGTTTTATAGGATTTGGATGCACCCCTTGAACTGGTTTGTTTGATTTATCATTTGGATCAAAAATAAATACAGGAGTTTTTCCGTACAATTCCCATTCACGTTTTTCTGTAATACAGATGCTGTCTACATAAAGCTTTCCCATTAATGGATCATGTCTGCAGAACAACTTGAAAAGAATTACTGCCAATGAATGACTGTCGGTAAGTGAATTTGGGTATGATTTACCACATACAATTTCAGGAGCCATATAACCGGGCTTTCCACCAACATTACCAGGGTTTTTCATTCCATCAGGAGTAACATTATCGTTATCACAAATGAGAACATCTCCGGTATTTACATCAATAAAGAAGTTTCCGTCATTCAAATCCTGATAACTCAAACCTTTACGATGAAGCGTTCTGAATGCATTTACAATATTCAAAGCAGCTGTAATTAATTTTTCTGTTGAAGTAAACTTAACTTTATTATTCAGAATATCTGAGAAATCCGAAAAGTTTGAAGTTCTAAGATTCATAACATAGCCAAAGCTGTTATTTATTTCTTCTGTCAAAAACAAAGGCCAGAGAAACTTTGAATCAGGAGCTCCGTTTTTAATGTTTTCCTGTAAGTTTTTTCTGAAGTTCCTTTTGTTTTGAAAGCGGAAAGTATACCATTTGAGTGCATAATCTTTTCCGTCAATCTTTACAGAATAAACAACTCCCTGACCACCTTCGCCGAGTTTCTTAATAATTGTTGCTTTTTTATCGCCTTCAAGCGGGATTATTTGACCTTTATTGAATTCCATAATTAGAAACCTCCTCCTTGAACTTGTAATGTTTCTGCTGCGTTATACGTTCCACCCTGACCACACCAAGGACATTTAAGCTGGATTGTTTTTGTTTGCAATTCCGGCTTCTTAAAACAAAATGTTTTGCCGCAACTACACTGTGCTAAATTATCAGAGCCACAATAAGGGCATCCAGGATAATCAATTGATGGAACAAAGGAACCTTGTGTAGTTTCTCTGTCATAACCTTCGTTATGTGCTCGTTCAGCATCAATTATAAAAGCCCAGGTTCTGATCCAATCTGAACCTGTTTTTTGTATCCGCATACCAAACAAATTTTCCGTCTTACTTGGTGCATTAGGGCAACGGCTTAAAATAACTTTTGCCTGTATTTTATTTGATGATGAATAAATCTCTTCTTTCATCTCATATCCTTCCTTGTATGAATTGATATATGACGACCACATTTCTGGCAAATATATCTTTCTTCAACCCAATACCTGATAAAAGGTTGGTCTGATGTATGGGAAGAATGGAAGCCTCCCAAACCACCATACCTGTAACGACCGCCACCGCCACCATAGCGGTTCCTGTCATGACCGACAACTTTGTCTTTTACAATTTCTTTTACAAAATTGAGTGTTCCCCAAGCACCACACTTTGGACATTTGTTTCTTTTGTACCAGAGAATGATTGATGGCATAAATGTTATAAAAAGAAAAATTACGATAAACAAAAATATTAATCCGCCCATATCTGACTCCTAATAGAATTAAGGGATAACATTCTTCAAAATGTTTCCATTTTGATTAAATAAATCTGACTATTTTGTTTTTTCCGCAGTAGTTACATTTGCCAAAATCTTTTCTATGAATGCTTTTTGAGTTCTTATTACAAAGTTGATTTATCTGCTGGCGAGGAGATACTCCAGTTAATTTGCAGAGACAGTCATCACAATAGCTTTTTTTTGTTTGAAATAAATAGGAATATACTTTAGAAAAGTTTGAATTATTTGCAGTTTTTGGTTCTATTGAATTTTCATAGGGAAATTCGTAATTTTCAATACGATTCTGACCAATAAGATTTTTATAATAATCTTCTGATGCCAGAATAACAAACTTATCTTTTGTTAAATCATATTTTGATTTTAGAGCAGCTATACAAATCTCTGCCCATTTTTTTTGTTCTCCAACAGTTTCATTGGAAAGACAAACATCATACGGTTCGAGAACCTGATCTAATTCTACAATGTGATATTTTGCGGAAAGAATTAATATTTCATCTGCTTTCTGAAAACGTGCATAAAAAAGTCTGTGCTTAAAACCTTTGCTCTGATATAAGTCCTTTGCCTTAGCGGCAACATGAAGCTTTTCTTTGCAACATGAAAGTAAATATATAGTCTTCATTAATCTGACTCCTTTTATTTTGTTCAAACATATAAAGGGGTAAGTCAGATTTATTTGTTTCCAAAAAATTAATTAATATTTCATTTCTTCAAAAATTTCGTTAAGAGTCTTTATTCTTATATCATTTAAGAAGAAGTCAATTTTTTTGCTGACAGCACCTTTTGTTATACCATGAATTTCTGCAATATCATCATAGGTTAATGGTAACTCATATTTTTCATAGAAAAAAAACTGATTTATAATTTTATGACTGACAAATGAAAATCTTTTGAAATAATTAATTATTTCTTCTTTATTACTAAATATAGGGATACTTTTACTGTTTTCAACATAAGAAAGAAAAGTTGCTGTAAGCCAATCTGAAATTACAACCTGATGAATTGGTTTTATATCTTTTATAATATCATCAATTGTATTAAAGATTTTGTCGTATTGTTGTTCTAATTCAATTTTTTGATCTTCGTTAATGACTTCAGATTTGATATAATCCCAGACATTTGTTTCTGTGCCATCTTCATTTTTCCTTATATTAGAAGTAGTCTTTTCAGAATCTAAAAGGGAATTTAATTTTTCTACAGATATATCTAAAGCTTTTGCTACTGCTTCTTTATTATCTTTATAAGCTGTAAGTAATTTTTTTATTTTCTTTTTTAGTTTTATATTTGCATAATTTAAGACAATAGGAGTGGCATTTTCTTCAATATCTTTTATTACAGCATTATGTATACAAGAAAAAAGATATGAATGAAAACTTCCTTCTTTTCCTTGCTTAAAATATTTAAGAGCATCATTTGTTGCAGTTAATACAGGAAGATAATCAAAGTCACCATTTTCGATATGTGATTTATATTTACAATCAGAATTTACTACATCACAAATTACGTTAAGAAGCTTAGACTTAATTGTGTTTTTTCTGAAAGCTTCTTCGTAATTAATATACTGAGAAAATAATTCATCAATTTTAGAATAGGCCTGCTGCTTGTCCATTGAGATTATTCCTCAAACAAAGCATCAAGAGCAGCAATTGCTCTTTCTCCAGAAGAACATTCAATATTATTTGTAAAGCTTGAGAGCATATATAAAGGTGTTATATCAAAAATACATTGAGAGCCTTCGAGGATTTTGCCTTCTTTGAATTCTGTTTTGAGATAGATTACATTACCAATAGAACAGTCAAAAAACTTTTCTCCAAACTGCAGGGCATTAAGAATTAAGATAGGTAGTGTTTTTATTCCAAAGGTTATATCTGCATATAATTCAGCACCTTCTGTAAGATTTTTTACAAGGTACTTATATAATTCCTTATACTTGGATTTATCGCCGGTAAACTCGGATGTAATTATCTGATAAGAAATTGAAGCACCGGCTTTGTTTAATTCGTTTAATTCATTTTCAAAAAGTTCTGCATTTTTCTTTCCGGCTTTTTCTCCTGCATTTGTTTCAAGAAGAATGATTTTTACATTATCATCTTTTTTTAAGGTCTCAGCCAGGACTGAGTTGATTGCATAATATGTTTCGCCTGGATATTCAATTAAAGAATTTTCATCTACCGGGAAATGCCTTTTATGCATGTCATCGGCCATCATGAGTGTTACAAATACGATTTTATTCATAAACATATGCCCCTTAATTACAAAGCAAACTTTTTCATAAATATTATAACATTAAAAGGCATGTTTTGCACGGTTCTTTCTATAAGTGTTTTAATATAGAAGAGTGTTATCAAAAATCAAAAATCGATATATAATTATGTATAGAGAGGTTTTTATGTCTACTTGGCGTGATATTTGGAAAAAGTCTATAAAAGCTAACAGATTATATTCATTAGACGAAAATGAAGGAATTGAATATTTAGCTAAATTATCTAGAAAATATGAAAATGAAAAAAAAGATGGAATGATTCAATATGCCTATGCAGAAGCTCTTGAATATAGAAATCAAAAAAATGAAGCAATAAAAAAATATAAAGAAGCAAAAGAATTATTCCCTGTAGAACACTGGAAGAATGTTGCACAACATACAATTGATAGACTAACAGTTAATAAGACTGCCGAAGAGTTTTTTGACAAAAATAATTTTCATGAATTACTATGGTATACTTTCCAAAAAGTTTATGAATATGTATATCTCGATGATTTTGTTAGATATGTCTGTTTATCTGCAATCTCTAGAGCAGATTCTGAATGGCCTCTTTCTTTGGTAGATTTCAGATCAGTTTTGGAATTACAGATAAAAGCAACTTTTCCAAAACATGTTCAGAACTTTATTGATAAAAAGGATTTCTCATTAGTAAATATAATAAATCAATTACAAACAGATAAATTAATTTCTGGAAAATTAGCATCTGCTATGCATAAGCTTAGAATTTCAGGAAATGCTGCAACACATTGGATGAAAAGTTTTGATGATGAAGATGAAAACAATTATTGGAAGAGTTTTAATAAAGATGATTCAGATAATTTGAATTATTTATTAACTATCTTAGAGTTTTTTAATAAGTATAATAAGGAGAACAATATAAATACATTAAATTAATATAAAAGTCTAACACCAGGCTGCAGGTAAATTTCCTGTAAGCTTAAATTCAAAATGCTCATTCCAGAAGAACAATGTACAAGTCCAATCTTCTGATTTTTGTAAATAGCGAGAAGCAACATCTAATGGAATTGAAACAATTGGATATTTACAAGATTTTCCATAATATGCAGCTTCACCAACACAGTTATAAGTAAAGCTTTTACTTGCAAGCTGTACTTTTACTTTAGTATTTTGTTTTTGGCTCAACATTTTTATCATATTATTATTTTCATCCAAATGAAGGGAAAAACACAAATCGTGTAAAGCGTAATTACATATAGTTCTAATTTTTAAATCTTTTCTATTCAGACAAGTGCTTGTTTGCCTGTAAAGAAATTTATTTGTTGGTTCTCCAAGTACATTACGTATTTCTATCTTTTTCCAATTATTTGTATATGACTTCTGAATAGGGACTTCTTTTTCTTTTTCAAGCTCATAGGCAACACAGGCTTCAGAATATTTTTTTAGACTAAATGAAAGATGCTGTTTTTTTGATGAACCCTGATTAAAAATTTCATTGTATGCTAAATCGCCCATATCTGTTTCTGTCCTTATATTTAATAGATTTATTGTTGTTTACATAAATATAAAGGGAAAAACTCATTTCAAATGTTTCCAAATTATTATTATTTTTCCTTTTCCCCCGTGCCCCCAAGAGCGGCTGGCGCCTTTTATCCGCACTGAAAGAAAAATGGTACCGAAATAGGAGTTTTGTTAGAAAGCCAAATATGTGCACTAAAGAGCGTGTTTGAATCAAATTGATTTCAAATGCGCTCTTTAATTCACTTGGAACTGGAAAACCAGGAAGTGATGAATATATTTTGTTTGAAACAGAAAAAATAACACTTCCATTTTATACTGATGAAGACGAAAAATCAAAATCCAAATAACTATGATTATCAAAAACTTTCTGTACTTTCTATGGCTACAATGGGTGTTGAATATGCTCCTAATCCAATTCTTTTAAAGGGGAAAGTCTATATTGCAGACCAACTTCGACTTTTTTAATCATAAATAGAATGGAAAATGGAGATTATAATATAGGACAAGAATCAAGTATGTATGGAATACAAACTTTCTCCTGTTGTAGATTGATGTTATAGTTGTAGATGAAGTCGTTTTGGAAACTGGATTTTTCTTCGTCTGTATTTTCAGCGCTTTGTCAGCGGCGATATTGCTACCTTTGGTTTCGGAGGGAAGTTTCGTTTATCGTGGTTCTTAATTCTTCCAGAATGGAATTAATAACTTTGATATTTACGCCAACAGTTTCTGCCAGAATTGAAAAATCATCCTGACTAATTTTTTCAATTTCATAATGCGAACCAATCTTCATCGAAAGCTTTCTTGTGAGACCTGGATAAGCTATTGTTGAAACAACATCATAAAGAGGTGAAAGTCTGGCTTTTCCATTTGTATCATAAATAAAGGAATAATTTTTGGAATGAGCATCACAGTTTCCAACAAGGTAATTAAACAGAACATTCTTTAAAAATGCCTGAAGATCAATTACAGGAAGAACCGAATTCTTTTTTATCATCTGATAAATTTCAACAATTCCAGGACCTCCATCAGCCTGATATTTTTTATCTGTCATTATTCCTGCCGCCTGACACATGTCTTCCTGATGAAGTCTTGAAATTGCATTTCGTTTGATAATGCGGTCATAACGTTCAACAATAAGAACATCTTTTCCAGAAATGTTTTTAAGTTGTACATCGGGTACATTAAGACCACATTTTTTTGCCAGCATCATGCACTCATATTCATTCCTGGCAAGGCTTGCAAGACTTCCTTCACGAGTTGGTTTAAGAATGTGTGTAGAAGGTGCTCCATTTAACGGCAAATACCATTCCCCGTCAAAAAAAGCCAGAGAAAGTTTTTCCTGCGCGCCTGCAAGTGAAAGCCTTAATTTGTCATCTGCTTTTATAAATGGTCTTTGCTGAATATTTGCGACAAAATTTTCAAGATCACTTTGAGAAATCTTTTCATAGTCTGAAGAAGTTACTTTATATTCCTGCTTAAGAACTGAGGAATCAAAATCTTCGCCTGCTATTGTTATATAACCTGCACATTCCTGCCCGATTGCTTCGAGAAGTTTCATTATGCTCAATTCAGAAACATGCAGATAATCAGCAACTCTTTTTCGGGTGTATTCTTCTGGAATAAGACCTGAAAAAAAAGGAAGACATTCTTTCTGATTATATTCCTCAGATTTTAATGGAAGAGATAATGAAACTGGTTTTGCAGAGGCGTCAGAAAGATATTCATCATCGTACTTAAAAACAATTCCCCTGTTTTCAGTAGAACTCAAGATACCGCATTTCCGAATTCCATAAAATACATTCAGAATCATTAAACATCCTCTCGATTATTTAATGTAATATTAATTCCCAGCATCACAAGGCAGTTTATAACCTTTCCAATCTGAAGTGTCTCTTTTCCGTTTTCCAGTTCTGAAAAAAATCTGTTTCCCACATTACACATCTGTGCACATTGCGTTTGAGTAAGCCCAAGACTTTTTCTTCTTGCCTTCACAGCTTCTGATATTTCTGACATTGAATTGATCATCATAAAAAAAATATAACATTACCGAACGGTAAAATCTAGCGCAAAAATTGTAAATTTTCCAATTTTTTTACCGAACGGGAAGATAGTAAATAATGATATTGTTCAATTTAATTTTATTCCCGAACGGGAATGCTTTATACAAAGAAGGTTGTAATCTGTCAAACCCATCCGCGACCCTCTGCGTTCATCTGAAGTTCCCATCCCATCTGCGTTCATCTGCGTTCATCTGAAGTTCCCATATCAAAATTCCCTTATTTATAGAAACTTTCCCCTAAAATCATCTATTCCCCCATCCTTTTTTAATTGCTAATATAAACAGTTGATTTTATAATTCAACTAACTAGAAAATTTAAGACTAGAAAAGAGGCATTACATGAAGTATGGTTACTTTGACGACGCTAAACGTGAATATGTCGTAACTAATCCACAGACTCCAAACCCTTGGGTAAACTATCTTGGTTCACCATTGTATGGTG